>JAWWOJ010000561.1:0-9629 GCA_033851885.1 Frankiales bacterium
CCGCGACCACGCCCTGCGAGGAGTGGGACGCACGCGCCCTGGCGGCGCACGTCGTGGACACCCACCGCAGGGTCCTCTCCCGCCTCGACGGGTCCGAGCCCCCGGTCCTCGGGCCCGAGGACGACCCGCGCGCCGCGTGGCCCCCCGTCCGCGTCGAGCTGGAGAAGGCCCTCACCGACCACGGCGACCAGCAGGTGGACAGCTGGGGCAGCCAGGCCCCGTTCGCCCAGGTCGTCGACACGCTCGTGTGCGCGGACACCCTGCTGCACACCTGGGACCTCGCCAGGGCCACGGCTCAGGACGAGACCCTCGACCTGACCTCGGTCTCGAAGGCGCACGCGTTCCTGACCCCGATGGGCGACCTGATGCGCCGCCCGGGTGGCTTCGGTGCGGCGATCACCCTGCAGGACGACGCCTCGGCCCAGGACCAGCTCCTCGCCTTCGCCGGACGCGACCCTAGGGCCGCCAAGAGCTGAGATACCGCTGCTGCTCCGGCGTCGGGCTCTCGAGAGCGACGCCGAGAGCGGCCAGTTTGGTGCGCGCCACCTCGGCGTCGATCTCGGCCGGGACGTCATGGACACCGGGCTGCAGCGCCCGCGTCGTCAGCCACTCCAAGGTCAGGGCCTGTACGGCGAAGCTGACGTCCATCACGGAGGCGGGATGGCCCTCGGCGGCCGCCAGGTTGACGAGCCGGCCCTCCGCCACGAGCAGCAGCCGACGGCCGTCGTTCATCAGGTGCTCGTCGACGTGCGGCCGGACCCGGCGGTGCACCTCGATACTCCCTGCCACGAGAGCGCGGACGTCGATCTCGACATCGAAGTGGCCTGCGTTGGCGAGCACCGCCCCATCCTTCATCGCCGCGAAGTGCTCTGCGCGGAGGACGTCACGGTTGCCGGTCGCGGTGATGAAGACGTCGCCGCGCGAGGCGGCGTCGGCCATGGTCGTGACCTCGTGCCCGTCGAGCACAGCCTCCAGGGCGCGACCCGGGTCGATCTCGGTCACCACGACCCGCGCGCCCAGGCCACGGGCCCGCTCGGCGATGCCGACCCCGCACGGTCCGTAGCCGGCGATCACGACCGTCGTGCCCGCGAGCAGGGCGCCGGTCGCGCGCAGCACCGCGTCGACCGTGGACTGGCCGGTGCCGTGGCGGTTGGCGACGAGCCGCTGCACGGCGGTGTCGTTGACCGCGACCATCGGGAGCTTGAGGGCACCGTCGGCGGCCATCTGCCGGAGCCGGAGCACACCGGTCGTCGTCTCCTCCACCCCGGCCAGCACGCCCTTGCGAAGCGCGGGCGTCGCGTGCAGCAGGTCGACGAGGTCGCAGCCGTCGTCGAGCAGCAGCTGCGGTCGGGCCGACAGGACGGCGCGGAGGTGGCCGACGTACTCGTCCCGCGTCACGCCGTGCCGGGCGAAGACCCCGACGCCCTCGGCGGCGAGGGCGGCCGCGACGTCGTCCTGCGTGCTCAGCGGGTTGGAGGCCGCCAGGTGGACCTGCGCTCCCCCCGTCGTGAGGACCCGCACCAGCGCAGCGGTCTCCGGCGTCACATGCATGCAGGCCGCGACCGTGCGGCCGGCGAGCGGCAGCTCCGTGGCGAACCGCTCGCGCAGCAGCCCGAGCACCGGCATGGCGCGCTCCGCCCAGACCACCCGCCGGGCGCCCTGCTCGGCGAGCGCGGGGTCGGCGACGTCGTAGCCGGTCATGGGCGGCACACTACGGGCCATGGAACGAGCGCTGGTCGACATCATCGAGCGCGGCAGTGCGTTCGCCCGGACACTGGGCTCGACGCTGGCCTCGGTCGACGACGGTGTCGTCGTCCTCGACCTCGACGCCCCAGAGTCGCTGCACAACCACGTCGGCGGCCCGCACGCGGCCACCCTGTTCGGCTTCGCCGAGACCGCGGCGGCGGGGGTCGTCGTCACGGTGTTCCAGGACCTGGTCGGGTCGGGCGCCGTGCCGCTCATCAAGGGCGCGGAGATCAGCTACAGCTCGATCGCCCAGGGACCCGTCCGGGCCACTGCCCGGCTGGCCGGGGACGCCGACGGAGTGCGGCAGTCCTACGCCGAACGCGGCGTCGCGGTGTTCCCCGTCGACATCACCATCACGACAGCCGACGGCACCGAGACCGCCCGGATGCGCGCCGAGATGGCCCTCAAGCGCTTCACCTGATCACGCCGCGGGCGTGCGGTCGAGGTCGGGCTCGAGGTACATCTGCACGGCGAGCGGCTCGGCCGTCCGCACCCGTGCCTCGGCGGCATCGATGGCGCGGGCCACCTCGGGCAGCGTGAGGGAGGGCTCGACGGCGATCTTGGCGGCGACGAGCAGCTCGTCCGGGCCGAGGTGCATCGTCTTGAGGTGGATCACCCGGTGCACGGTGACGCCGTCGACGAGGGCAGCCATGATCTCCCTGACGGCCGCCCTCGAGGCGGACTCGCCGATCAGCAGCGACTTCATCTCCACGCCGAGCACCATGGCGACGGCTCCGAGCAGCAGCCCGATCGACAGCGTGCCGACGCCGTCCCAGACGCCGTTGCCGGTCGCCAGCGTGAGAGTCACACCGAGCAGTGCGAGGGCCAGGCCGATGAGGGCGGCGAGGTCCTCGAGCAGCACCACCGGCAGCTCCGGCTGCTTCGCCTGCCGGATGTACTGCGGCCACGACACCGAGCCCTTGAGGGACAGCGACTCCACGATCGCGGTGCGGAACGAGAACCCCTCGGCGACCATCGCGAACACGAGGATCGCGATCGCCACGCCCGGAGAGTCGAGCTTCGCGGGGTGGGAGATCTTGTGGATGCCCTCGTAGCACGCGAACAGCGCACCGAGGCTGAAGATGACAAGGGCGACGACGAAGGAGAAGAAGTACCGCTCGCGGCCGTGACCGAAGGGGTGCAGCTCGTCCGCGTCGCGCGCGGCGCGCCGGCCACCGACGAGCAGCAGCACCTGGTTGCCGGAGTCGGCGAGGGAGTGCACGGCCTCCGCGGCCATCGACGACGAGCCGGTGACCACGGCCCCGACGGTCTTCGCGAGAGCGATCGCGACATTGGCCCCGAGGGCGGCGATGATCGCCTTGCCGCCGCCTCCGTGACTCATCGCCCGACGGCTGCCTTGAGCTCGGTGATCACATCCACCGGTGTCGGGTCGGTCCCCTCCGCGAGCGCGACGTAGGTCGAGGTCCAGTCCCCCAGCGCGACCAGCGACGCCAGCCGCTGGAACGGCGAGAGGCCCTCGGCGACAAGCTCGCTCACGTCGACGCCCCGGCTGCGCGCGAGGTCGCGGGCGACGGTCGCCCGCCGGGCCACGGCCGGGTGCTCCTCGGTGTCGCGCAGCAGCACGAGGTGCAGGCGCGTCCGCTCGCCCGCCTCGCTCTCGAAGGGGTCGGCGAAGATGTCACGCGGACCGCCCGCGAACGGTCCGTCGAACGCCACGATCTGGTTGTGTCCCGCCTCGGGCAGCACGCCCCAGATCGCGGGCGTCTTGCTGTTCTCGTTGAGCTGGCAGGCGAAGCGGTAGGCCGCCACTCCCGCCAGGGGCGACGAACCCCAGATCGCCGGGAGCATCCCGGACAGTCCCAGCGCGAGGGTCTTGCCGGGGTTGAGCACCGTCTCGGCGGTCGGCCGGTTGCGACCCGCGAGCTGCTCGAGCAGCACCGCCGTCGCCTCGACCTCCTCAGCAGAGCAGGACAGCAGGCCGAGTGCGTCCCCGGCGATGACGAGCGGGGTCGAGAGGGCGAAGACCGAGGCGCGCGGCTGCCGGCCCTGGGTCACCGGGACGAACAGCGCCCGGCCGTGGTTGGCGAGCATCTCCAGCGGCGAGCCGGCGGCCCCGACGACCAGCAGCCGGCACCCACGTCGTACCGCCTCGTCCAGGGTGGCGAGCGTCTCCTCGGTGGTCCCGCTGTAGGACACGGCGATGACCAGGTCTGCCGCGCCGACCCACATCGGAAGGCCGAAGCCCTTGTGGGTGACGATCGGGACCGGGCAGGTCGCTCCGGCGACCGCGACGAGGATGTCGCCGGCCACGCCGGAGCCGCCCATGCCGAGGACGACGACGGACCGGGGCAGGTCCTCGCTCGCCAGCCGGCCGACCCCGGCCTCCACGCACAGCGCCGCGGCCTCACGCACCTGGCCGACCGACGACGCGACCGCGCGCAGCATCCCCGCCGGGTCAGCGGCGTCGAGTCCCGTGGGGTCGTCGAGCAGGTCGTCCGCCACCGCTAGGCCGAGGGCTTGCGAGCCTCGTCGACGAGGAGCACCGGGATGTCGTCGCGGACCGGGTAGGCCAGGCCGCAGCCGGTGCAGACCAGCTCGCTGGCGGCGTCGTCAGCCCTCAGCGGCGACTTGCAGTCGGGGCAGGCGAGGATCTCGAGCAGAGCAGGGTCGACCTTCATGAGCGTCAGCCTAGTCAGCCCGGATCAGGGCCAGGACCTCGTCCCGTACGGCGGACATCGTTCCCTCGTCCGCGGCTTCGACGTTGAGGCGCAGCAGCGGCTCGGTGTTGGACGCACGGACGTTGAACCACGCGCCGTCACCGAGGTCGACCGTCAGCCCGTCCAGCTCGTCCTGGGGCTGGTCGGCGAAGTGCTCCTTGATGGCCGCGATCCGGGCGGCCTGGTCGTCCACCGTGCTGTTGATCTCGCCCGACGCCACGAACCGCTCATAGGGCTGCAGCAGCTCCGACAGCGGCTTGTCCTGGTTGCCGAGCGCCGCCAGGGCGTGCAGCGCGGCGAGCATCCCGGAGTCGGCATTCCAGAACTCGCGGAAGTAGAAGTGGCCGGAGTGCTCCCCCCCGAACACGGCACCGGTGCGGGCCATCTCGGCCTTGATGAAGGAGTGCCCGACGCGCGTCCGCACGGCCTTGCCGCCGAGCTCCTCGACGACCGCGGGGACCGAACGGGAGGTGATGAGGTTGTGGATGATCGTGGCGCCGGGCTCACGGAGCAGCTCGCGGGCCGCGATCAGCGCCGTGAGGGTCGACGGGCTGACGATCTGCCCACGCTCGTCCACGACGAAGCAGCGATCGGCATCGCCATCGAAGGCCAGCCCGATGTCCGCGCCCACCTCCTGCACCTTCACCTGCAGGTCGCGCAGGTTGGCCGGCTCGATCGGGTTGGCCTCGTGGTTGGGGAACGAGCCGTCGAGCTCGAAGTACATCTCCGTCACGTCGAGTGGAAGGCCCTCGAACGTCGTAGGAACGGTGTGGCCACCCATGCCGTTGCCCGCGTCGACGACCACCTTGAGCGGTGAGATCGTCGGCAGGTCGAGGACGAGCGACTTCATGTACGCCGCGTAGGCGCTCAGCACGTCCTGGGTGCTCACCGTGCCGGTGGTGGCGCTCGAGGGCACCTCGCCGTCGAGGAACGACTCCGCCTCCTTGCGGATGTCGACGAGGCCGCTCTCCTGCCCGACCGGCTTCGCGCCGGCGAGGCAGAGCTTGATGCCGTTGTACTTGGCGGGATTGTGCGAGGCCGTGAACATCGCGCCGGGCACGTTCATCGAGCCGGCCGCGTAGTAGAGGAGGTCGGTCGACCCGAGCCCCGCGTCGACGACGTCGACGCCCTGGGCGGTCACGCCCTCCGCGAAGGCCGCGCCGAGGGCCACGCCGCTTTCCCGCATGTCGCGCGCGACGACGATCTTCGACGCGCCGGCAAAGCGGGCGAACGCGGCGCCCAGTGCCCGCGCGATCTCCGGGTTGAGCTGGTCGGGGACGACCCCCCGGACGTCGTAGGCCTTGACGATGCTGGAGAGGTCGGTCACCTCACCGACCCTACCCAGCCGGTGTTACGCGGCTTTCTTGATCTTCTGCGCTCGCTTGAGAACCGTGCTGACCTCGAGGCCGGTGCCCGACTCCGTCCAGCTCTTGTGCTCGCAGGTGTGGCAGGACGCGAAGTCGACGACCGAGCCGTCGGTGAGCGTCATGGTGATGTGCGTGACGCGGGTGCCGGTGCACTGGCGGCAGGTGGTGAGCTGGCTGGTCGGGGTGGTCACGAGCGACATGAGGGTTCTCCTGGGGCTGGCAGGCGGTCGGGCGTTCTGTTCACCCTTTCGGAGCAATCCCCAGATCGCTTGAGCACCGGGCGTGTCCGGGGCAAACCCGACATTTCGACCCTCTCCTGAACTCTCGCGCACCTCGGGAACCCGACCCACGCTCACAAGGTGTTCTCGCGCGCGACGGAGCTCAGGGAGGTCAGCTGGGGGTGGGGAGGGCCCGCAGATGGCCGCGCCGGCCGGCGTCCGGGAGGGCGACCTCGGTGCGGGACGACGGCCGAGCCGCCTCCCGGACCGCGTCGGCGAGCGCCTCGAGGTCGTCGACGCTGCGGACCCGGGTCTGCGCGGGGTCGGGATCGTGCCGCACGACGTCCCAGCCACGCGGGGCGGTCAGCCGGGCGCCGTGCGCCTCGCAGAGGTCGTAGGTGTGCGGCTCGGCATGCGTGGCGAGCGGGCCCACGACGGCGGTGCTGTCGGCGTAGACGTAGGTGAGAGTGGCGACGGCGGACAGCCCGCAGCCGGTGCGGGAGCAGCGCCGGACCGGACTCACGAGGCAGACGCTAGTGCTCCCGGGCACGCGGCGTGTGGAAGGCTCGCCGGATGACGAGGCGGCGGGAGCGGCACGGCCGCGGGCTGCGCGGCCGGCTGCTCGTCCCGCAGGCCACGGTGGGCGGGCGCACCGTGGCCGTCCCGGCTGCCCGCGGCCGGTCCGCGCGGTTCGACGACCTGGTCCGGGACGCGATCAGCGACCTCGAAGAGCGGTGGCACGAACAGCTCGAGGGCGTCGAGTTCGCGGTCGAGGACGTCCCGCCGCCGGAATCCGGGTGGGACGAGGGCGTCGTGGCGGACGAGACGGCCGGCGGACCGGTCCCGCTCGGTCGGCTGCTCCCCGCCGCTCCGGGCAGCCCGGCCCGCGTGGTCGTCTACCGACGCCCGCTCGAGGCGCGGGCGACCGGGCGCCGGGACCTCGGCGACCTCGTGCACGAGGTGGTCGTCGACCAGGTCGCGCAGCTGCTCGGCCTCGACCCGGACGTCATCGACCCTCCCGGTTAGGGCGTACCGACCTGCGGGTCGCCGACGACCGCCGGTCGGCTGACCAGCGTCGCGGGCCCCTCGAGCACGAGCAGGGTCGTCAGCGGCCCATGTGCGCCGTGCTCACGGAGGTAGCGCGCGGCGTAGACCGCCCCCGACCCCGCGGCCGGCCGCACCTCCACGGCAAGCTGCGCGGTTGCGCCAGGCCGGAAGAACGTCGAGAGGTTCAGGGTCGCGGTCCGGCCCGCGCCGATCCGGACGGTCTTGGCAGCCGAGGGCTGGGCGCCCGACTGGCCGACGACCGGCACGGGGCTGACGGTGACCGTCGCAGCGCCCTCCGGGGCGCTGAGGATGAGGGTGCTCTCGGTCGGGCGATCGATGACGACGTCGGTGACCAGCGCCGGTCCGGACAGCGGCAGAGCGCCTGCGGTGTAAGCGAACTCGCGGACCGGACCCTCCTGGTAGTCCTTGGCGAAGCCACCTGCGATGACCGGGCCGCCGTCGGACGTGACGGTCGCGGCGAACGCGGAGGTGAGGGCCACATCGTCGAGCCGGATCGCCACGGTGCGGCCCGCAGGGACGGCCACGGCATCACGGGTCGCGGGCACGAACTGACCGTCCTTGGTGGTGACCTTCACCGACACGGTCGTGTCGTCCGTGCCGGGGTTCGTCACGTAGAGCGCACGCAGGCCGGGGCCGGCCGCGAAGCCCGGGACGACCACCTTCGTCGCCGGTGGCTGGGTCTGCGGGACCCAGTCCACGCCCTCGGTGGCACGCACCGTCCTCAGCGCGTGCCGGAGACCCGCGGCGACGCGGCCGCGAGTGCTCTGCACGTGCAGGGCGAGGAGGTCCTCGTCGGGAGCGAGGGTGTCGAGGGCGAGCTCGGTACGGGTGTGCGGCGCCAGCAGCATGCCCTGGACCCTCGGCGGCTGGTAGGTCTTCTTCGAGGTGAAGATCGTGATGCTGACCGACGACGGGGTGTCGTCCACGTTGGCCAGCACGAGGGTCGACTCGTTGCCGATCATGGTCGAACCACCCTCGAACCAGATGTCCGGCTTCGGCGGCTCGCAGCGCAACCCGGCAAGTCCGCGGTTGAGCCCCCGCTCGCCGCGCGTGACCTGTTCCACCTCGAGCCCGGCGGCGAGGTCGCCCGTGGCCGAGACGACGAGGCCGTCCTTCGTCGTCCCCGTACCCAGGCCGACGGCGACCTGGCCGGCCTTCGTCACGGGGACGTCGACCGACGTGCCGGACTGCGTGACGCGATGGGCACCGACGGAACCACCGGTGGAGGCACGCCCGGCCGGGAGCAGCCCGGAGCCGACGCTGACGCGGGTGGCCAGCAGGTCCTTGGCCTGGCGCAGGTCCGGGCAGACCGCCGTGGCGCCCACGACCTCGACCTGGCTGCTGGGCGCCTGCCGGGCCACGCTGCGGTGCACGGAGGCTCCGAGCGTCGTCCCGACGGCGAGGAGCACGACGACGGCGAGCGTCCCGAGCGGTGGCCTGCTCACGCCGTCACCGCCAGCGTCCGGCTCTGGTGCTGGTCACGACTGGTCTCCTCATCCTGCGCGTCCACGTCGTCCTCGAGCCCGCGTCGGCGGCGGGCGCTCGGTGCGGACAGCACGGCGATCAGCACGACCAGGATGGCCTGGATGACCAGAGCGGCGTGCCGCTTGGTCTGGCTGTAGGACAGCTGCAGGTGACCGCCGTCGGCAGGCAGCACGAAGGCCTGCGCCCATCCCCAGGCGGTACGGCGGGGCAGGGCAACGCCGTCGACGCTCGCCTTCCAGTGGCCATCGACCGCGTCGGCGAGGACGAGCAGGCGCCCGCCACTGCCCTTCGACAGGGTGGTCGAGGCGCCCTCCGGCCCGGCCGCGAGAGCCGCCGGCGGCTGACTGAGGAGCAGCCCAGGGCTGGGTGCCCGGTCGCCCCCGAGGGCCTGCGCCGCGAGGTCCCTGGGCAGGATCTGCAGTCGTGCCGTGGGGGCCACGACCTGCCACAGCTCGAGGGTGGCGGAGCGCGTCCTGCGTACCAACCCGGACTGGGAGTCGAGGACCGGCTCGAGGGCGGCACTGCCCGGTGACGTCCGCAGCGCGACGTAACGGACCGCGCGGGTGGACAGTGCCTCCGCGGCGTCACTGCCACGCGGCGAACCGAGGTCGGCGACCACGGCGTCCAGCGCTCGGCCCTGCCGACCCGTCGTGCGCAGTCCGGTGAGGTCGAGGGTGCTGCCGTTGGCGGTGGTCAGTGAGTAGTCGAGCCGGCCCTGCGCGTCGGCGCTGAGCACCAGCACCCGCAGGCCCGGGCTGGCGGCCAGCTCGGCCGCGGCGAACAGGGGTACGACCGTCCGCTGGGTCCGGTGCAGCGGGTCGTCGGCCCCGCGGACCGCCCAGGCCGCGGCGGCGGCCAACGGCGCGAGGCCGGCGGCGACAGCCACGAGACCTGCCGTGAGCTGCCGCCAGCCGAAGCTCGTGCCGGCCAGTCGGGTGCGCGCGCCGCTGGCAGCCACGAGCGCCGAGGTGAGCACCGCGACGGCAGCGACCTGCACCGCGACGCCCGGCCACACCGGCTGCCCGTCGACCGTGGCGCGGCTCAGTGCGAGCGCGACGCCGAGGGCG
>JAWWOJ010000338.1:0-4074 GCA_033851885.1 Frankiales bacterium
CCAGCGCGACCGAGTCGCTGTGCTTGCCCGCGAGGTCGGAGACCGCCTGGCCGGCGAGCAGGTCGGAGATGATCGGCACCTGGCCCTTGCCGATGGTGCCGACCGACTTCGCACCGAGGTTGGTGACGGTCGTGACGGTGCCGTCCGTGGTGGAGATGTACTGGTCGATGATCTGGCCGACGCCCGGGAGGGCCACGGGCAGAGCCACGTGCAGGTGCACGACGGCGCCGTTGCCGAGTCCCTGGATCTGGTTGGTGAGCTTGGTCCCGCTTGTGGCGGCCGCCGCGCTGCCGGCACCGGCGGCGACGAGCGTGCCGGTGGCGAGGGCCAGGGCGGTCAGCCGTGCGGCCCGTCCGTTGCTGGTCATGTAAGTCCCCTTGGTCAAATGATCTTGCTGGAGTGGAAGCGACTTCGGCATTACGGACGTTTCGCTTGAACCGGGCTTTTCGGACCGAGGCGTGCCGTCTTGCACCCCTCAACGACGCCCAACGGTTCAGGTGACGCACAGCACCCGGAAATTTTTCGACCATCTTGGTCGAAACCGGACATCGCGACCGGTTTTCCGGAACTTTTCTCGCCGAGCGTGACCGTCGGCCCACCGCTGCGTGGCCTGCCCCAGCCCTGGCCGGACGGCGTGGATGTGGACAGGTGGGGTGCAGGAGGCCCTCGCCGCGAGCCCATATGTCCACATCCACGGCCGGCGGCGGGTGCGGGCCGTGACGAGCTGGTGGAGCTCAGCTCTTGGGGAGGCCCGGGAGGGCGGAGGCCAGCACGGCAGGGAGCGTGGGGGAGACCGGCAGGGTCGGCAGCGGCACAGGGGGCGTCGGCACCGGGACGGGCAGCGAGGGCAACGGGACCGGCAGCAGTGTCGGCGACGGGCTCGGCGACGCGGTCGGCTGGGGAGCGGGGCTGGCCGTCGGCCCGGGCGAGGAGGAGTCCGTCGGCTGCGGCGCCGGCGCTGTCGTCGGCTGCGGGCTCGGGGCCGGCTGGCCGCAGCCGCAGTCCGGGACACCGTTACTGTCGGTCGGCTGGCTCGCGCTGGCGGTGGCTCCCGGCGCAGGGGCGGGCTGCGTGGGCAGCTGCGGTCCGGCGTTGCCCGGATAGCAGGATCCGCTGCAGGTGCCGACGGCCAGCAGGTCGGTGGCGTCGGAGCCGACCTTGGTCACGAGGTCGAGGGAGCTCTGGGCCTGCGGCACGACGGCGGCGGGAAGCGCCGGGAGCAGCGCGGACAGCCGTGACGTCTGCTCCTTGGTGAAGCTGGTGATGATGCGCAGCGGCGCCGGCTTGCCGGTCTTGTCATAGACCTTCGTCAGCAGCGCGGTGCCCGCCCTGGTCTCGCTGTCGAAGTCCTTCAGCGTCGCGGCGATCCGGGAGTCGGTCGACCCACCGAAGGCCAGGCCCGCGGCCGTCGGGTGGCCGGGCGCGCCGAGCGACAGCGAGCCGTCGTGGTGCGCGAGAGCCTTGACCTCGCGCAGCCGGGTCGCGGCGAACTCGAGGTGCTTGGTGCCCTTGGCCGTGTCACCACTCGCGAGGTCGAGCTGGAAGCCCTCGCCGACGCGCTTGACGCCGTAGAACGGCTGGCCCGGCAACGAGCGGGTGGCAGCGACGCCGATACCGGTCAGCGCCACGATCGACGCCATCGCGCCGGCGGTCACGCCGATGCGGCGCTGCGCCTTGCGGGACTGCGACCACGACACGGCGGCCTCGAGGGTCTTCGGGCGGGCGAGCGGCTCGGCGTAGGGCACTGGTGCGGCAGCCTGGATGCTCGCCACGGCGACGAGGCGCTGCCGGAGGGCGGCGCGGAAGTCGGCGCGCGGGACGGCCAGGGCGTCGAGGGCCGGGGCGAGCGCCCGCAGCCGGGTCGCGAGGCCGGCACAGGACGCGGTGAACGTGCCGGGCCCCGCAACGGCGCCGTCGAGCAGCGCGGCCAGCTCCTCGGCCCGTGCGCGGGTGCCCAGCGGGTTCATGACCAGGCTCCTTCCACGGTCAACCGGGCGGCCTGGGTGTCGCCCAGACACAGCAACGAGACAGACCCCACGGGAGTGACGGGCCGGTGCCCGAAATAACCCGCTTGGCCGGTCAAAGCTCGACGCCCTCTGGGAGGAGCCGCCCGAGTGTCCGGATCGCGCGGTACTGCAGGGCCTTGATCGCACCCTCGTTCTTGCCCATGATCTGCGCCGTCTCGCTGACGGACAGGCTCTGCAGGAACCGGAGGACGATGCATTCCTGCTGCTCGGCGTTGAGCTTCTTGATCGCTTCCAGCAGCACCTTGTTCTGCATCGCCTCGAGGACCTCGGCCTCGGGGCCGGAGATCGTCGGCGCCTTCCCGACCGACCCCGCCGACTCGCTCACGTCGTCGGTGGTGAGCTCGAGGCGGTAGCGGCCGCTCTTGTAGTGGTCGGCGATCAGGTTGCGGGCGATGGTCACGAACCAGGCGCCGACGTCACGCCCCTGCCAGGTGAACGACCCGATCCTGCGCAGCGCGCGCAAGAACGTCTCGGACGTCAGGTCCTCGGCCAGCTGCGAGGACCCCACCCGGTAGGCGATGTAGCGGTAGACCTGGTCGACGTAGCGGTCGTAGAGCTCGCCGAAGGCGTCCGCGTCCCCCGCCTGGGCCCGCTCGACGAGCCGGATGGCGACGGCGGTCTCCCCCTCGGGGGCCGCGAGCCCGTCGTCGTGCTCGGCCGCAGCAGGGGCGGGTACGACGGCGGGCACCCGAGCCGTGGAGGCGACCGCATGGTGGGCGGCTGCCCGGTCGAACGGGTCGTAGCCCATGAGCGCCGAGCGGGCGGTGCGGTGCAGCTCCTCGCGGCGCGCGTCCGCGACGGCGGCGCGCAGCAGCGACAGCCCGGTGCCCGGGCTCCGACGGCTCATGGGCGCACCCCAGTACCGCAGGTGGCCGCGGCCGTGAGGCCCCCAGCCGTACCCGCGTGGCACTGCCGTGTCACCCGCATCGAGCTCCGTCCCACGCGATCGCGTCCGATGGCGTGATCCGACCATGGTAGGGCCCGCCGGTCGCCACCACTGCCATCCCTCCAACACCAGTCCATCGGCACCCCGCCAGCCGGTCCTGAGCGGTCTCTCATCGAGCCCCGGCGAAGCACGTACCCTGCCCTCATGGTCGCCAGCGGTCCAGCGCCACGGTCGCCGCGCGCACGTCAGCACGCTGCAAAGCGCCGCCGGCGCCGACGGCGTACCCGGCTCGTCGCCCGCACGCTGCTCGTCGGGGTGCTGGCCCTCGTCGTCGGGACGGGCACCTTCATCGGCGGGCTGCTGGCCGCACCGATCGACCTCGCGGTGGCGCCGCCGCCGGCCAACGCGATCCTGCTGGCCGACGACGGCCGCCAGATCGCCACGATCGCGCCCCCGGAGAAGCGCGAGGAGGTCACCGCCGCCGACATCCCCGACGTCATGCGGTTCGCGATCATCAGCGCCGAGGACGAGCGGTTCCTCGAGCACAACGGCGTGGACCTGCAGGCCACCATCCGCGCGCTGTTTCGCGACGTGACGGGTGGCAACACCCAAGGCGGCTCGACGCTGACGCAGCAGTACGTGAAGAACGCCTACGTCGGTCGCGACCGCAACGTGCTGCGCAAGGTGCGGGAGGCGGCGCTGGCGTACCGGCTGGAGCAGAAGCTGTCGAAGCGGGAGATCCTCACCGACTACCTCAACGCCCTCTATCTCGGCAACGGGTTGTACGGCGTGCAGGCCGCCTCGAAGTACTACTTCGGTGTCGGCATCAAGGATCTGGCCTGGAACAAGGCGGCGAACGACCACCACGACACGAACCTCGCGCTGGCCCGGGCGTCGATGCTGGCCGGCATCGCCCCGGCGCCCTCGGCGTGGAACCCGGTCAAGGACTTCAAGCAGGCCCAGGTCAGGCAGATCTACACGCTGAACCGGATGGTCGCGAACCACTACACGACGGCGGAGGAGGCGACCCGCGCACTCAAGCGCGACGTGCACCCGCTGCGGATCTCGCCGCCGGAGCCGCCGAACCTGGCGCCGGAGTTCACCGACTACGTGGTGCCGAAGATCAAGGCCGACCCCAGCTATGACGAGGACACCTTCTTC
>JAWWOJ010000360.1:0-3505 GCA_033851885.1 Frankiales bacterium
CGAAGGTACCTCGAGCGTCACCAGCTACACCGTCACGGCGTCACCGACCACCGGCGAAGCGATCAGCACGCAGGTGAGCGGAGCGACGAGCACCCAGCTGACAGGCTTGACCAACGGCACGCAGTACGCGATCACAGTGGCCGCGACCAACTCGGTCGGAACGGGACCGGCGAGCAGCCCCGCAGTCAGCGTCACGCCAACATCGGCAGTCGCCACCGGCCTGTCCCTCGCCACCAGCACCTCGCGCACCACCGCCGGTCAGACCTACAGCATCAGCGGGCGCCTCGTCGGTGGCGACGTGGCGGGCAAGAGCATCGAGGTGCAGCGATCGATTTACGGGGACACACCGTCAATGAGCGTCCTCACGACGGACGACGACGGAGCGTTCAGTGCCACGGTGACTGCCCGGTACAGCGCCATCTTTACGGCAAGCTTCCAGGGCAGCCCCACCCAACAAGCGGCGACCTCCCCGGCACGTCAGGTGACCGTGGCAACGCGCATCACGGTCCTACATCCCCTCGCCAATAACACCCGCACGAGTAGCACGACGCTCACCGTGACGGGATCCATCAGTCCGGTACTGAACGGTGCCCTCGTCGTCCTTGCCGTTCGCAACCCCGGAGGCAACGGCAACACGCCCATTGCTCGGGGCCACGTCAACTCTGCCGGCAACTTCACCCTGACAAAATCCCTCCCCCCAGGAGTGTGGCTCCTTCAGGTCACCATGAGCGCAACCACCAAGAATGGCTCCGGCGCCAGTCGGCTCTTCCGCATCTACCAAACCTGAACTCCCCGCCACCACGCCATCGCCCCGTCGAGGTCCACTCGTTGATCCGCTCGCAGTCGGACGGCGCGACGGGCCGGAGCGAGACAGTCAGCATGGACAACACGCTAGAGCTGGCTCGGTACCGGCCTCCTTCACAACGACTGGAGTCAGTGACGCAACTCCGGCTCGACCGCAGCGCACGTACCTGCGCCCCGATGTGATGCCCGACCTCCCTAGCGCCGACCCGGTCGGCTGGACTTGGATCCTCAAGTGCGAAAGTGGCTCGTCTCCCTCACTGTGCTCGCCCTGATGGCCGGCGCGGCCGTTTGGGCCGTCCAACGTCACCTCGACCAAGGTCGGGCTCGCGACCGGGCCGCCGCCATCGACGTTGGCCGACGCTTCGTCGCAGCGTGGAACGCCGGACGGTTCGAGGTCCTGGGTGCACTCACCGCCGACGACCCCGACGCAGGCACCTCCTTCCGGCTTCTGGCCACCCGGCTCAAAGCGAGTTCCGTGCGGATCGCCGAGCGCAGCTTCAATGCCGACGGCACACGGATGCACCTGCACGTGACCGCGCAGCTGCAAGGTCTCGGCGAGCTCGAATGGGACAACGACCTGCGGATGATCAAGACCCGAAGTCGCGGTGCCCGCATTGCGTTCACCTCAGCGACCGTGTTCCCGCGCCTGGCCAACGGCCAGGTCCTGACCCGCTCCGCCCCGGTCCTGACCCGCGGGGAACTGCAAGACCGCACCGGCAAGCCGATTCGGACAACCAGCGCCGACCTCGCCGCGAACGTCCTGGGCCGGGCGACCTCACCGCAGACAGGCCTGGAGAGGCTGTACGACGCGCAGCTCACCGGCACCTCCGGCGGCACCGTGCAGGTCATCGACCGTGCGACGGGCCAGGTGGTCCGCGTCGTGAAGGTCTTCCCACCCAAAGCACCCCGCCCCGTCCGCACGACCCTGGACCTGCGGCTGCAGGCGGCAGCAGAGAAGGCCCTCACGAAAGCCCACGGGCGCGCGGCTCTTGTCGTGCTCGACGCGTCTTCCGGCCAGATCCGAGCGGTCGCCAACCAGCCGGTCGCCGGTCTTCCTGCGGCGTTCCGATCAGAGGCCCCCGGCTCGACGTTTAAGGTTCTCGTTGCCCTTGCCGCGCTTCAGCACGGGTTCAAGCCCACCACCCGGGTGAACTGCCCCGCGACCCTCATCAAGGGCGGCAAGGCGTTCAACAATGACGAGCCCCTCCCAGCGACGATGACGCTCCAGCAGGCATTCGCCCTGTCCTGCAACACCGCCTTCCTCAACGTCGCCGACACCTTCCCCAAGGGCACCCTGCGAGCACTCGCTCCGTCGTTCGGCTTCGACCGCGGACCGCTGCTCACCACCCGCGCCGAAGGAGGGACCGTGCCGCCCCCAGCAGGCACGTCCGAGGCCTACGCCGACGTCATCGGCCAAGGCCGCGTCGAGGCATCCCCGCTCTTGATGGCCTCCGTCGCAGCGGCCGTCGCATCCGGCAGCTGGCACCGGCCACACTTCGACACCGCAGCCACCGAGACCCTGCCGCTACCCGCCGCCCCGCTACCCGCCCTCCGCCAGATGATGGCCGCCGTCGTGACCTCCGGCACGGCTCGCAGCGCAGGCCTGCCACCCGGCACAAGAGGCAAGACAGGAACCGCCCAGTACGGCACTGCAGCACCACTGAAGTCACACGCCTGGTTCCTCGGCTACCGAGGGGACCTCGCCTTCTGCGTGTACGTCGAGAACGGCGACAGCGGCGGACACACCGCCGCACCCATCGCAGCCGCCTTCCTACAGACCGCATGAGGTGATGTCGGCATGAACGCACGAGACGCTCAGCGGGCGATCCTGGCAACCGTTGAGGCGCTGATGTTCGGGACTGGGGCATGCAGGAGCCGGAGGGCACCCCAGTTCCACCGCGACGTGAGCTGTCAGCCGTACACGAGCCGGGTGACCCACTCGGCGATCAGGGCGGGCTTGGTCTCCCCCTCGATCTCGACCGTGATGGCGCGGGTGACGTGCAGGGTGTTCGCGTCCTTCTGCTCGACGTTGGCGATCGTCGAGAGGGCGCGGATCTTGGCACCGACCTTCACCGGGTTGATGAAGCGGACCTTCTCGAAGCCGTAGTTGACGCCCATGAGGATCCCCTCGAGCGTCTTCGGGTCCTGGGGCACGGAGCCGAGCAGGTGCGTCAGCAGCGACAGCGTGAGGAAGCCGTGCGCGATCGGCACGCCCCACGGCGACAGCTGCGCCGACATCTCTGGGTCGACGTGGATGAACTGCCGATCCTCAGTGACCTCGGCGAACGCGTTGATGCGCGCCTGGTCGACGAGGAACCACTCACCCTCGCCCTCGGCGTTGCCGATGCTCTTGGACAGGACCGTGAAGGCATTCTCACCGTTGCTCATGACCCACGTCCTACCAGATGGTGTAGGTGGTCCTTTCGAGCCATCTCCTGCGGTGGTCGTGCAGCGAAGGGGCGGAGCTGTCGAAGATCCCCCTGTGTCGCCCCGTTCGTCCTCTCCTCGCTATGCCCGCTGCGCAGCGGGCAGCACCTTGCCGGCGGCCTGCAGCGGGCTGGTCGACGACCTGCTGGAGCGCTGGGACCTGCCCTCGGTGTATCTCCTGGTCGAGGGACGGCTGCGCTGCCAGGCCTCGCGCGGCTACTTCCAGGTCTCGGACGGCTTCACCGCCTCGACCGGCGTGATCGGCCGGGTCATC
>JAWWOJ010000395.1:0-2684 GCA_033851885.1 Frankiales bacterium
AGGACGGTGAGCAGCCCATCCTCGCCGATCACGCCGAGGTCGCCGGTCGCGATGAGTCCGTCCAGCCGGTCCTTGTCCGAGCCGTCGGTATAGCCGCCGAACGCCAGCCCGCTGCCGACGAACAGCCGACCCGCTGTACCCGGAGGGCAGTCCTGACCCCGTTCGTCGACCACTCGCAGCGTCACGCCGAGCGGCGGCCGGCCTGCGGTCCTGGGGTCCTTCGCGAGTTCGTCAGGCGTCGCGACCGCGGCATACGCGACCTCGGTCGAGCCGTAGAGGTTGTAGAGGACGGGTCCGAACGTCTCGAGGGTGCGCGTGGCCAGGTCACCGGGCAGCGCGGACCCGCTCGAGGCAATCACCTTCAGCGAGCTGGTGTCCGGCCCGGCGGCCTTCACGAGCAGGTCGAGCATCACGGGTACGACGATCAGCGCCGTCGCGGCGTGCTCCTCGACCAGCTTGAGCACCCGCTCCGGCTCGAACTTGCGCGTGAGGACGACAGTCGACCCGAGCAGCATCGACAAGGTGAGGTGCCCAAGGCCCCAGGCGTGGAAGACGGGGCACGCGATGACTGTCGGTTCCCCTGTGTGCAAAGGGATCCGGGAGAGCATGGCGATGGCGTCGTCGATGCTCGCGCCGCTGCGGGCGGCGCCGCGCGGTGCTCCGGTCGTACCACTGGTGAGGATGACGAGCCGGGTGGCGTGACCGGTCTTCGGCGGCGGACCGAGCTCGCTCGTCTCGGCGAGCCGTCCAAGCTCCTCCGTGGTGACGGTCGAGCGGCCGGCCCCGGCCTCGCCGAGCAGCTCGTCGAACTCTGCGTCGTGGACGATGACGGTGGCCTGCTCGCGGTCGAGCACCTGGGCGAGCTGCCCACCGGCGGAGCCGGTGTTCAGGTACAGCACGTCGCCGCCCGCCTTGGAGATCGCGACAGCGGCCTCGACAAAACCGCGGCCGTTGCGGGCCAGCAGCCCGACGGGGGTGCCGACGCCCACGCCGCGGAGCCCCAGCTCGCCGGCGAGGCGGTCGGTCCGCTGGTCGATGTCGCGGTAGGTCAGCGACCCCTCGTCGTCGATCAGCGCGACGCGGTCAGGGTGCCGGGCGGCTCCGGCCGCATAGCCGGTGGCCGGTGTGAGACCCCATCGCACCACCGCCAGCGCCATGCCGAGCAGCCGGTCCGGACGCACGGGCGTGAGCAGCCCGGCCCGGGCCAGCACCTTTGCCCCGTCGAGGTCCATCCGGCCACCCTACGTACCCGCGGCCGCCGGGATCATCACGTCGGCCAACGACGGGTCAGGGGCAGCGGCGTCCACCCTGGCCAGATGCAGGGGCCGACCGGCATGCCGTGCGCGAACAGGGCCACCTCGACGGGGCCGTCGCGGCGGGAGTTGTCCCAGACCCGGGCGGTGTCGGTGCGACCGATGGCGTCGGCGACCAACGGCCACAGTCGTTGGAAGCGCTGCCGGATCTTGTCCTCCGGGACGTCGTGGCCACCGCTGGCGACGCGGTGCGCGACCCGCTGTACGGCGACGGCCTCCGGGACCAGCACCGCGTGCAAGGCGACCGTGTAACCCGCTGCGACGGCGACGTCCACGAGCTCCAGCTTCGAGGAGTGGGAGAACACCGTCTCCGCAATGAACGGCTCGCCGAGTTCGATCAACCGGGCCCTGGTCCTGGCGGCGACCTCGGCCGCCTCGTAGGAATGCCCCTGCGGGTCGTCCGGCCAGCGCTGGGCGGCGATGACGTCGGCGTTGACGAACGTCGCGCTCGGGCGCAGGGGTGCGAGGACGAGCTCGACGAACGTCGACTTCCCAGCGCCGTTCGGGCCGACCACCAGGTCCAGACGCACCTTCGTCTACTGCTGTCTACTGCATGCGCTCGGTGGAGCCGTCCGGGCGATAACGGGTGAGGACCCCGTCGTCGTCGAGCGCGACAGTGGTGACCCCTCGACGCGCAAGCACTTCACCGAAGCTGATGCGTCGAGCGGCCTCGGAGATGGAGGCGTCGAGCTCGGCGTTGAACACCGCCCGCTCCTCACCCGTCAGGTCAGCGAGGTCCAGGGTCCCGGAAAGGGCCGCTTCCACCCGGCGGCGGGCGGCGGTGTGCTGCATCGACACGGCCAGCCCCACGCGCGTCCAGTGGTCCAGCTGCTGCTTCGCTGACCGGCTCTGACGCGCGCCCTCGACAGCGGCGGCCTCGAGCAGGTCCGAGGCCACCCGCGTCGGCTTGTCCGGGACGACCTTCATGTGGCTCCTCCGTAGCACTCCGTGACGTACGTATCAAAATGATACGCACGTCACGGCGCTTCGGTCCACCGTGGAGGTGCGGGGAATCGAACCCCGGTGCTCCGGTACCAGTTCAGGGCTTCTCCGGGCGCAGCTGACTTCGCTTTTCTCGGCCCTCCCCTTCCCGCCAGCAAGAGGGGAACAGGCCCAGCCGCGTTAGCTCACTGGCAGCTCACGCGGCCACGGCCGCCAGTGTTCCTCCGAACGATGCCAGGTCCCGGGCCGGAGGCACTCCCGGGCTGACAGCGACGCACTACTGCTTAGGCAGCGAGGGCGTACGCGCGCGGACTGTTGTCGGCGCTTGATTTGTTTTCCGACATTTCGTGGTTAACGAGATCATCGTCGGCTTCCTCGGCCCGCTTCACCTGTCCCAACATCCGGAGTCGAGACCTGTCACCCCCTTCA
>JAWWOJ010000412.1:0-3849 GCA_033851885.1 Frankiales bacterium
CTGTGCCCCCAGGTCCTCGAAGGCGTGCGTCATCAGCAGCAGCTTGCAGGTGGGGTTGACGTCGGTGGCCCAGAGGTCCCGGCGATACCAGGTCCAGCCGATCTCCAGCCCCTCGACCGGGAGGTCCACGTCGAGGTAGGACGTCGACCCGGCCGGCACGCCGTCGACGACGACGGCCCACGGCAGGCCGACGTGGGTCTCGCGCAACCTGGCAATCTCCTGCGAGGTCGCCGGACGGGGCACGGACAGCCACCGCCAGACGTCGTCGTCTTGGGCGGCTTCGAGCAGCTCGGCATCGTGGTCAGGCTGCCACGGCTCGAGCGACACGCGGCCGCGGACGAGGACGACGGGCTCGGGAGGCTGCACGTCTGGCAGCCTAGGGAGCAGCGAAAGGGGTTTGCGTCGTGGAGGAGAAGCGGGCGCAGCGGGTCGTGGACCGGCTGCGCGAGCAGGGCGTCGACGCCTACATCGAGCGGGCGTCGACCTATCAGTTCGGGGTGCGCGTCGCGCTTCGCGACGGCCGCAACGCGGTCTGGGACACCGATGGCACGCTCGGCCTCGAGGCGCAGGTGATGCGCGACGGGATGCTCGTCGGCTTCGTGCCGCAGATCGAGGGTTCGGAGGACTTCGACGAGGACCAGACGGTGGAGGCGATCTCGGGCACCGACTACGACAAGCCGATCGCCACCCGTCGGACGATCCCGGCAGCGCCGGCGGCCCCGCTGCCCCGGCAGGGCGGGGTGTTCCGTCGCTTCCTGGGAGGCTTCCGGGAGTAGTCCGATGAGCTGACGCACCCGACGTCGTCTGGAGAGTCATGGAGACCAAGAACCTCGCCACGCTCTACGACCTCGCCGCGCTCGACTGGACCGGCGTGACCGGCGTCCTGGACACCGGCGTCACGCAGGCGCCCGGGACGGGCGGCCCGGATCGGCACACCTGCTGGCTGGCCACGATCGACGCCGACGGCAGGCCGCACGTGACCGGGGTCGGAGCGCTGTGGGACGACGGCGCCTTCTGGTTCGAGACCGGAGCAGCAACCCGGAAGGCCCGCAACCTGGCGCGCGACCCGCGCTGCACCCTCAGCCTCGCGACCCGCGAGTTCGACCTCGTCGTGGAGGGCGCGGCGTCGCACGTGACGGACCCCGCGGTCGTCGCCCGGATGGCCGGGCAGTGGGCCGAGGCGGGCTGGCCCTGTCGGGTCGACGACAGCGGCGTGGCGCTGACCGCTGACTACAGCGCCCCGTCGGCCGGTCCGCCGCCGTGGCAGGTCTACCGGATCGACCTGCAGGCGGCCACCGCCCTGCAGACGCTCGAGCCCGGCGGCGCGACGCGCTGGAGGTTCTAGAGCGCCAGTGCCGTCGCGACCAGCACCTCCTCGCTGCGACCGATCAGCTGCAGGGACGCCGGCGGCCCGTCGCGACGCGGCACCGGCATCGCGAGCGCGGGTACCCCGGCGAGGTTCACGGGCAGGGTGAGCCGCAGGTCATACATCCGTACCGGGTCGTCCAGGGTTGCTGGCGCGTCCCGCAGGACGGGCAGCGCGATCACGTCGTACCGGTCGAGCGCCGCCTCGATCTCCTTGCCCCACAAGGCTTGTACGGCGAGGGCGCGGGCCACCTCGTCAGGGGTCCGCGCCGCTCCCGCCGTCAGCCGGCCGGCCACGTCCTCGCCGACGAGACCGGTGCTGAGCAGATGGCCGGAGCAGCGGAAGCCCTCGACGTTGAGCAGCACGGCACAGGCAGCATCGGCGGCGTCCCAGCCGGGGAGGTCGATCGGGTCGCGCCGCCCGAGAACCCGGTCCAGGGCGTCGTCGACACCGGCCGCTGCCGCCGGCCGGTAACGGCCGATCGTCCCCGCGCTGCCCGGCGTGAAGCCCGGCTCGAGCAGCTGCATGCCCGCGACGAGACCCTCGAGCGACGGGGCGAGCGGCCCGATGGTGTCGAAGGACGGTGCGAGCGGCCAGCAGCCATCGGTGCTGATGCGCCCGTGCCGGGTCTTGAGCCCGTAGACGCCGCAGCAGGCGGCGGGGATCCGCACCGACCCGCCGGTGTCGGTGCCGAGGGCGACGTCGGCCTCGCCGTTCGCGACCACGACGGCGGCGCCCGACGAGGAGCCGCCCGGGACCAGGCGGGCGTCGAGCGGGTTGGTCGGAGTGCCCTGCCAGGCGTTGACGCCGGTGATGCCGTAGGCCAGTTCGTGCATCTGCGTGCGCCCGATCACGTTGAGGCCCTCGAGGACCGGCGCGGTGCGGGTCGGGGTGCGCTGCAGGGCGGCTGATCCTGCGGTCGTGGGGATCCCGGCCAGGTCGAAGAGGTCCTTCACGGCGACCCGGGGGCCCACACCGGTGCCCTCGAGCCGAAGCGACCAGCCGTCGGTCACAGCGGCTCGGAGCGGAGGAAGAAGCCACGCACCTGCAGATAATCGCTGAGCGTGGACACGTGCTCGTCGCAGGCCTGCCACGGCTTCTCGCGGTCGGGTGTGTGCAGCTTGGGGTTGTTCCAGAGCACGACGTGCGTCGCAGGCTCGCGACACCCCTTGGCCGAGCAGATCGGTGCCTCCATGGTCACGAGGCTAGGGTTTCTGCCGTGGCACAGGAGCTGACGGGGTGGCGGCGCAGGCGCGTGGAGCTGCAGTGGTACCGCGCGGTCTACAAGCAGCAGGTGCGCGGACTGTGGGTGCTGCGGGGCAAGAAGCACGGCCGGCACGCCGTGATCTTCGGCAAGCCGATCATCGACGCGAGCGACCTCGAGGTCGGCGACGACTTCAAGGTCTGGGCCGGGCCACGGCCCACGCTGATCTCGGGCTGGGGCCGGATGCGCTTCGGCGACCGCTGCTTCGTCAACGTCGGGAGCACGATCATCTCGGTCGAGGAGATCATCGTCGGCGACGACGTCGCCTTTGCCAACGACGTGTACGTCATGGACTCCGACAGCCATGGCGTCGAGGGCCGACCGCACAAGCAGGCACCCATCCACATCGGAGACGGCTGCTGGATCGGGGCGCGGGCGATCATCCTGCCGGGCGTCACGCTCGGGAAGCGGGTGCTGGTGGCCGCCGGTGCCGTCGTCACCCGGGACGCGCCGGACGACTGCCTCGTCGCCGGCAATCCCGCGCGCATCGTGCGTGAGCTGACCTACCCCGTCGGCTGCCGCCGCGCTTGGCACGACGAGCACTGCCCGTGCCCCAAGATCGAGGCGGTCGAGGACACCGCCTGAGCTCAGGTCGTCTCGAGGACGAGCTTGCCGACGGAGCCCCGCGAGCGCAGCGCCTCGTGGGCGAGGTGGGCCTCGGCGAGGGCGTAGGTGCCGCCGACGAGCGGGGTCAGCGTCCCGGCCGACACCATCCCGAGCAGCTCGGCCATCTGCGGCTGCAGCATCTCGGCCGAGCCGAAGCAGTGCGCCAGCCAGAACCCGATGACGGCGCGTGACCTCGACATCAGGTCTCCCGCGGTGACGGGCCTCGGCGGCACCCGACCGGCCATCCCGAACGTCGCGAGCCGCCCGAACGGAGCCAGCGCCGCCAGCGAGGCGTCGAAGGTCGGCCCGCCGACCATCTCGAGGACGATGTCGACCTTCTTGCCGCCGTTGGCCTCTTCCAGCGCGCCCTTGAGGTCCTCGGACCCGGCGAGCACGCCGACGTCGGCACCCAGGTCGAGGGCCAGCTTGAGCTTGTCGTCCGTGGAGGCGACGGCGATGACCCGGCCGGCGCCCCAGTGCTTCGCCAGCTGGACGGCCAGTGTCCCGACGCCGCCTGCGGCGGCGTGCACGACGACCGACTCGCCCGGCGCCAGGTGCGTCGAGGTCCGCAGCAGGTGCCACGCGGTGAGGCCCTGGACCATGAGGGAGAGCG
>JAWWOJ010000413.1:0-7565 GCA_033851885.1 Frankiales bacterium
GACAACGTGGTGGCCGCCACTGCCGTCAGCCCGTCCCTCGCCCAGTCGGAGCTTCCCGCGGCGCGGGCCTTCGCGGCGTCCCTCGGCGTCCGGCACGTCACGCCCGCGACGCACGAGCTCGAGCGCGAGGGGTACGTCGCCAACGGCACCGACCGCTGCTTCCACTGCAAGGCCACGCTCGTCGACACGCTGCGACCGATCGCCGCGGAGCTCGGGCTGGCCCACGTCGTGACCGGCACCAACGCCGACGACCTGGTGGCCGGCTTCCGACCGGGCATCCGCGCCGCCGCCGACCGGGGAGCGCTGACCCCGTTGCGCCGGCTCACCAAGCAGCAGGTCCGGGAGACCTCGGCCCGTTGGGGGCTGGTCACCGCGGACAAGCCGGCCCTCGCGTGCCTCGCCAGCCGGATCGCCTACGGCCTCGAAGTGACGCCGCAGCGGTTGTCCCGCGTCGACCGAGCGGAGACCGCGCTGCGCGCGCTCCTGCAGCCGCGGCACGTGCGGGTGCGGGTGCTCGCGGACACCGCGGCCCGGGTGGAGCTCGATCCCGAGGCGCTCGCCCGCTGGGGCGACGGCTGCCTGTCCGCCGTACGGGCTGAGGGGTTCGAGACCGTCGAGACCCGGGAGTTCCGCAGCGGCTCGATGAACGCGCTAGTGCCCGCGGGCGCCGAGCAGCAGGCCGAGCAGGGCGACTCCGAACCCACCGGGTAGCAGCAGCATCAGCAGGTCGAGGCTGAGCGGCGGTTCGCTGGAGTGCCCTGCCAGGTAGGGCACGAGGACGACCAGAGCGGCGACCAGGCCGACGGCGAACAGGCCGGCACCGACCCGCACCAGCACGTCGCCCCGACCCACGCGGGAGAGGCTAGCCTCGTCGGCAACGCATCAGGCGAGACGAAGGACGACGACGTGCCCACCGGCAAGGTGAAGTTCTACGACAGGGACAAGGGCTTCGGCTTCGTGGCCCGCGACGACGGCGGCGACGTCTTCGTGCCCAAGTCCGCGCTGCCCGCGGGCGTCGAGGAGCTCAAGCCCGGCACCCGCCTGGAGTTCGGCGTGGCGGCCGGCAAGAAGGGCGAGCAGGCGCTATCGGTGACGATCCTCGACGCGCCCGCGACCCTGGCCTCCGCCCGCCGTCCCGCCGAGGAGCTGCAGGTGATGGTCGAGGACACCATCAAGCTGATCGAGGCCAAGGTGCAGCCGTCGCTGCGGCGCGGTAAGCACCCCGACCGCGAGACCGGCAAGCGGGTCGCGCAGATCCTCCGCGCGATCGCCACCGAGCTGGAGAGCTGACCGTCAGACCTGCTGGATCAGCTCGAACTTCCACTGTCCCGTGATCTTGGGGACGTCCGTGGCGCTCGTCGGCACGTGGTCGACGGTGCGCACCTCGAGCCGGATGATCCCGGCAGTCGGTCGTCCCGTGAACACGACGTTGGGCAGCGCAAAATAGTGCTTGGTGTTGATGCCGGTGATGTTCTGCTTCGCGTCGACGTCGTAGAGGTACCAGCCGGGATGGGTCAGGTCGCTGTCGACGTCGATGCCGACGAGGTCGCCGTCGCGGACCTGGATGAGTTCGTCATGTGCCGGACCGGTCCCCGGGCACTCGTTGCCGCTGACGAGCGTCCCGCGCCCGTCGCACCACTGCTGCGCCTGGAAGTGCCTGGCCGAGCCGTTGGTGACCACGGTGATGCCCGGCGACGGCTTTTGGCAGGCAGCCACCGACACCAGCAAGCCCGCACCGAGACCGAGGTGGACGAGACGCCGGGCGGACATGCAGGTGCTCCTGGAGGCGTGGTGGACTGTGCTGGTGCCAGGGATGCGACGAAGGCTCCGCGGACTGACCTCGAGGGTATCGGGAGCCGACGCCCCGCCTCCTGCTGAGCCGGCCGAGCCACCGATCAGCGACACTGGATCCGTGCCTGATCTCATGGACGCCAGCCTCCGGGACGCCGTCGACCTCGCGCGCGCGGCCGCGGTCGAGATCGGCGGGAGCGCCGTGGGCGACTACCTCGGTGCCGAGCTCGAGGACGAGCTCGTCGTGACGCACTCGTTCGCGACCACCGACAAGGCCTACGTCGGCTGGCGCTGGAGCGTCACGGTCGCTCGTGGGGACGGCACTGACGAGGTCACCGTCGACGACGTGCTGCTGCTCCCGGGAGCGGGTGCGCTGATCGCGCCGGCCTGGGTCCCGTGGAGCGAGCGCGTGCAGCCGGGCGACCTCGCGCCAGGTGACCTGCTGCCGCCGGCTCCGGACGACCCGCGGCTCGTGCCGGCCTACACCGACACCACCGATGAGCTCGCCGCGGCGACGTTCTGGGAGCTCGGCCTGGGTCGTCACCGAGTGCTCGGGCTCGAGGGCCGGCTCGACGCCGCGGACCGCTGGTACGAGGGCGAGCCAGGCCCTTTCAGCGCGATGGCCAAGCAGGCCCCGGGCCAGTGCCTGGACTGCGCGTTCCGGCTGCCTCTCGCCGGGGGGCTGAGTGCGCTGTTCGGTGTCTGCGCCAACGCCTTCGCGCCCGACGACGGCAAGGTCGTCGCCCTCGACCACGGCTGCGGAGCGCACAGCGAGACCGCGGTCGACACCAGCGGCCAGACCGCCGGGATGGTCGTCGAGGACGAGGAGCTCGAGCTGGTCGTCGTCGCGCCGTCGCCGGACGACGAGACGCCCGACGGTCACGCCAGCTGAGCTTCGCCCGAGTGGAAGCAGACCTCGACGCGGTCTGACGAAGTACCGTTCTCGTATGGGTCTCCTCAACAAGCTCAAGGGCGAGTTCGTCGACATCGTCGAGTGGACGGACGACACCCGCGACACCATCGTCTGGCGCTTCCCGCGCTACGACAACGAGATCAAGAACGGCGCGCAGCTCGTCGTCCGCGAGAGCCAGGTCGCGGTGTTCGTCAACGAGGGCCAGATCGCTGACGTCTTCGTGCCCGGGACCTACAGCCTCGAGACGAAGAACCTGCCGATCCTGACCACCCTCAAGGGCTGGAAGTACGGCTTCAACAGCCCCTTCAAGGCCGAGGTCTACTTCGTCAACACCCGCCAGTTCACCGACCAGAAGTGGGGCACGCAGAACCCCGCGATGATGCGCGACGCCGACTTCGGCATGGTCCGGGTGCGGGCGTTCGGCACCTACACGATCAAGGTCGACGACCCTGCTGTCCTGCTCCGTGAGCTGGTCGGCACCGACCCCCGGTTCCAGACCGAGGAGGTCGCGGAGTTCATCCGCCAGTCGGTGGTGGCGCGCGTCGTCACAGCGCTGGCGACGTCGGGTGTCGCCGTGCTGGATCTGGCGGCGCACCAGAACGAGATCGCCGACCGGCTGGCGCCCCTCATCAGCGAGGACCTCAAGCACCTCGGCCTGACGATGCCACGGTTCGTCATCGAGAACGTCTCGCTGCCGCCGGAGGTCGAGGCGGCCATGGACAAGCGCACCTCGATCGGCGTCATGGGCAACCTCGACACCTACACGAAGTACGAGGCCGCGACCGCCATCGGCGACGCCGCGAACAACCAGAGCGGCATCGCCGGGGCCGGTGTCGGGATCGGTGCGGGTGCCGCGCTGGGCGCCCAGCTGGCCCAGGCGCTCCAGCCCACCGCCGTACCGGCCCCGGCCCCGGCCGCCGGGGCTGCGGCCGCCGCCCCGCCGCCGCTCCCCGGCACCACCCAGTGGTACGTCGGTGAGGCCGGTCAGCAGGTCGGGCCGCTGTCGCCGGCCGAGGTCGCGGGTCGTCCCGGGATCAGTCCGGACACCCTGGTCTGGAAGTCCGGCATGGCGAGCTGGACCCGGCTCGGCGACGTGGCCGAGCTCGCCGGTGCGGCGCCCCCACCGCTGCCGCCCGCGTGACGACGGCCGCCACAGGGCAG
Organism: Frankiales bacterium; assembly: GCA_033851885.1. Classification (GTDB taxonomy): domain Bacteria; phylum Actinomycetota; class Actinomycetes; order Mycobacteriales; family SCTD01; genus RYN-111. The sequence continues at coordinate 3,866 of JAWWOJ010000413.1, forward strand.
CATCAGTACGCCTGCTCCTCGTGTGGAGCCGCGCTCGAGTTCAAGCCCGGCACGTCGAGCATGGTCTGCCCGTACTGCGGGGCGACGGTCGCGATCACCGCGTCGACCGACAGCACCAAGCACGACTACATCGCCTATGCGAACGAGCCGCACCCGCCGGTCGAGACGCTGCCGGCGTTCACGGTGTCGTGCCGCAACTGCGGCAGTTCCCAGACGACGACGGCGATTGCCGGGCGGTGCCAGTCGTGTCGAGGCGCGATCGTCGTGACGGACGACCTGGGCGGGGAGCTGAAGGCACCGGACGGGGTGGTGCCGTTCGCCATCGACGACAAGCGGGCCGCAGCCTGCTTCAGGGACTGGGCGTCGTCGCGGTGGTTCGCGCCCAACGCGTTCAAGAAGGTCGGGACCGCGGAGTCGATGCGCGGCGGCTACTTGCCGCACTGGTCGTTCGACGACAAGACCACGACCGACTACACCGGTGAGCGCGGCGAGCACTACTACACGACCGAGACCTACACCGAGAACGGTCAGACGCACACGCGACAGGTGCAGCACACGGCCTGGTACCCGGCGTCCGGACGGGTGCAGCGCGAGTTCGTCGACGTCCTGGCGCCCGGCGTGACGGTTCCGGACCGGGACACCCTCGACGACCTGGGACCGTGGTCGACGGCAGGCGCGACCGGCTACGAGTCGGAGTATCTGGCCGGGTACGACGTGCCGCGGTACGCCGTCATGGCCGACGTCGGCTTCACCGACGCCAAGCAGGAGATGGCCCGCGTCATCGAGGACGACTGCCGCGCCGACATCGGCGGCGATGAGCAGCGCGTCGAGTCGATGACGACCGCCGACGCCAACCTGCTGTTCCGGCTGCTGCTGCTCCCGCTGTGGTTCGCGACCTACGTCTTCGCGGGCGCGACGTACCACGTCTACGTCAACGCCAACACCGGCAAGGTCATCGGCGACCGGCCCTACTCGAAGGTGAAGATCGCCTTCGCCGTCCTCGTCGGGCTGCTGGTCGCGGGTGCGATCGCCTACGTCTACGTGCGGAGCCGCTCCTCCGGTGGATGAGAACGTGTTCTACCGTCGTGTCGTGGACCTCGACTACGGCGTGATCGACGCGGACAACCACTACTACGAGGCGCTGGACGCCTTCACCCGGCACCTCGACCCGCGACACGGTGAGCGGGTCATCCAGTGGTGCGAGGTCAACGGCCGGAAGTACCACGTGGTCGGCGGTCGCGTGAACCATGCGGTGGTCAACCCGACCTTCGACCCGGTCAGCCTGCCCGGCGCGATGGTCGACTACTTCCGCGGCAACCCGGACGGCCGCAACCCGCTGGAGTTCCTGCGTGACCGCGAGCCGATCCGGCCGGCCTACCGCGATCGCGACGCCCGGCTCGTCGCGATGGACGAGCAGGGCGTGCAGCAGATCTGGCTCTACCCGACCCTCGGGATGCTCTACGAGGAGGAGCTGAAGAACGACCCGGGCGCTGTGTCCCTGATGGTCGCTGCCTTCAACCGCTGGATCGAACAGGACTGGGGCTACGGCTACCAGGACCGGATCTGGGCGGCCCCTTACATCTCACTCGCCGAGGTGGACGTCGCCGTCGCCGAGCTCGAGCGGGCGGTCTCACTCGGCGCGCGCTCCGTCGTCATGCGCGCGGCCGCCCCGACGACGCGGGACGGGCAGCGGCCGGCCAGCGACGAGGCCTTCGACCCTTTCTGGGCGCGCCTGCAGGAGGCCGACATCCCGCTGGTCGTGCACGCCGGCGACGCCGGCTCGACCTGCCTGCCCGGCTATGCGGGCGGCTCGTTCTCCACGTCCTTCAAGGGAGCCGGCCGACCGCGGATCACGCAGCTCACGATGGAGCGCTCGATCAACGACTTCCTGGCGTCCATGGTGTTCGACCAGCTCTTCGACCGCTTCCCGCGGCTCCGCGTCGTGAGCGTCGAGAACGGGGCGCAGTTCCTGCCCGGGCTGCTCAATGGCCTCAGCTCGGCGCACAAGAAGATGCCCGGCTACTGGAAGACCGACCCGGTGGAGCAGTTCAAGGAGCGCGTCTGGATCAACCCGTTCTGGGAGGACGACGTCCACGAGGTCCTCGCCGCGATGGGCCCGGAACGGGTGGTGTTCGGCTCCGACTGGCCGCACATCGAGGGGATGGCATCGCCGCTGGACTACCTGGTCGAGCTCAAGGACGTCGACCCCTCCGTCCAGCGCCGCGTCCTGCGCGAGAACGCCCTGGAGCTGATGCGTCCGCAGTAGGCCGGTGCCCTCCGACGGCGGACCGCAGCAGACTGGCGGCAGACCAGCGCATCAGCTCGGCGGCCTCGGTCGCGCTGAGCCCGCCGATGTCGGTGAGCCACACCAGGGCCTCGATGCCGCAGACACTCCGGACTGCCAGCACCAGGCGTCGCAGCTCCTCGTCCGGGAGCTTGCCGGCGAGCGGCTCCAGTGCCTCGGTGATCCAGCCGATGGCCCGGCCCTGCCGGAGCGGCAGGTCACCGGGCGAGTCCTCCAGTGACAGTCGCAGCATCGTCCGCTGTTGCGACTCGGTCTCCACGAGGATCCGGGTGAACTCGCGCATCACCAGGTCGAGCCGGGCGGCCACGTCCTCCGGCGGGTCGTCACCGAGCAGCGAGGACGCCGCCGTCTCCGGGTGCGCCGCTCCGAGCAGCACGCGCTGGTTGGGGAAGTACCTGTAGGCCGTCGTGCGCGAGATGTTGGCCCGCTCCGCCACCGTGTCGACGGTCGGCACCTCACCCTCGGACACCAGCGACCGGGCCGCGTCCACGAGCGCGGCCCGCGTGCGGCCCTTCTGGCTCGCGCGCCCACTCTGCTCGTACGGCGTTGACACGAGCGGGATGGTACAGCAGTCTCCTCATGGTACTTAAGTCCCATGAAAGGGGATGACGATGACGGAAGCCGTGATCTGCCAGCAGGACGAGGGCGCCCGGCGCTGGTTCTACGGCGGTGGCGTCCACACCTGGAAGGTCACCTCCGAGCAGTCGGGTGGCGCGTTCCTCCTCTTCGAGGACGACCTCGTCGCGGGCAAGCGGACTCCGTTGCACCAGCACCCGGATTCCGACGAGACCTTCCTCATGCTGGAGGGCGAGATCCTCGTCCACCTCGACGGTGAGGAGCTCGCGGTGGGTCCGGGTGGCGTGGCCATGATCCCGCGTGGGGTGCCACACGCGTTCCTCGTGACCTCGCCGACGGCCCGGATGCTGTGCCTGCAGACGCCGGGCTGCGGCCAGGCCTTCTTCTTCGGCGCCAGCCACCCGCTGGAGGACTCCGAGACCGACGGCCCGGTCGATTTCGACAAGGTGATGGCGTCGGCGAAGGAGAACGGCGGGATGGTGCCGCTGGGACCCCCGCCCTTCGCGGCCGGCTGATCGGGCTACCTCCCTGTCCGTTTCGCCCGCGTTTGCCTACAGTGGCGGGCGTCACACCCCCGGGTGGCAGCTGATTCCCAGCGTCGGAAGGCCCCCACCGTGCGGCGAGCCCCTCTCGCAGTGCTCTGCACCACCACCTTGCTGCTGTCGTCCGGCTGCGCTGCCCGCTTTGCCCGCAGCGACGGCAACGACAGCACCTCGCTGTCCCAGGGCGGTCTGCCTGCGGCTCAGGGCGGGACCACCGGCACGACCGGTGGCCTCCCGCGGGCTGACACCACCGGGGGCGTCGTTGTCGGTGCCTCGG
>JAWWOJ010000414.1:0-2897 GCA_033851885.1 Frankiales bacterium
GGCTTCCGGGACGCGGTGCTGGCCGAGGTGCTGCCGTCGGTCGGTGCGCCCGCGATGCCGGCCGGACCCGAGCCGTCAGGGACACCGCCCGACCTCGACCTGGACCGCTATGTCGGCAGCTACCGCCGGGTCGGCACCACCATCGACGTGGCCCGGCGCGAGGGCGGTCTCGCTGCCGACGTGCAGGTCTCCGACGACCTCGAGGCACTCGCGGCCGGCGACCAGCAGCCACTGCCGATGGTCGCGGTCGGCCTCGACCGCTTCCTGGTCGACACCACCCCGAGCGGTCCACGGCGCGCTTGGGTGCCTGCCGCCTTCGTCGACGTCGCCGGGGACAGGTATCTGCACCTCGGCGGTCGGGCGGCCCGACGCGCCTGACCGCTAGGCGGAGGCGTAGGCGGCGCTGAGCCGCCCCCAGGTCTGCAGGATGTCGAGCAGCTCAAGAGGGTCGGCGCAGTCACGCCGCAGGTCCGCGGCGGCGATCCGCTGGGTCCCGGGAACGAGCCCGGCATACTCCGCCGCCCCCGGTGCGCGCAGCGTGACCTCCAGGGTCAGCCGGTCGGGCACCACGGGGACCGGCCGGTCACTGATCGAGGCCACCGCCTCGGCCGCTGCCTGCCGGAGCCGATCGCGCGCGGCCACCGGCGTCAGGGTGCGGGCCGCCCGGAAGCCGAGGCCGGTCTTGACCGCGACAGTGCCCACACCGGGCAGCGACTTCGCGGCGAGATCGCACGTCTGGCTGTCACCGCTCACCAGCACCACCGGCACCCCGTGCAGGCCGGCGACGAGCGCGTTCAGCTCGAGCTCGGAGGCAGGTGCCCCGTTGAGCCGGACCTCGGCGAACGCCGCCCCGGAGTAGCAGTGGGCGAGTACGCCGTCGACGCTGCTGCCGTCGACGTGGTAGCCGATCAGCATCATCGCGTCGAAGCTCCCGTCGAGCTGGTCCACCATCGCGTACCGCTTCGGCGTCCCCACCAGGTACTCCACCCGCGGGTCCAGGTCCTCGCCGAGGAGGTTGTCCATCGGACCATGACTGTCGTTGACCAGGACCTCGGCGACTCCCGCCTCGAAGCACCCGAGCGCGACGGCGTTGGCCTCGGCGGTCATCAGCCGCCTGCCCTCGAGGTAGTGCAGCCGGCCCGGCAGCACCTGGTCGGGGCTGGCGATGCCCGCGACCCCCTCCATGTCGATCGACACATAGACCTTGGTCACTGCTGCCTGCCTGTCTCGTGCTGCGGGGAGAGGTGGTCGGCGAGGAAGCACGCCGCGTTCTTGAGGGCCAGCTCGGCGGCCGCCCCCCGGAGGTGGTGCGACTGGCCCTGCAGCAGGAGCAGCTCGTGCCGCTTGCCGGCCTCGTTCAGCTCGTGCGACAGCCGCATCGTGTGGCAGAGCGGGACGTTGACGTCGTGCGTCCCGTGCACAAGCAGCAGCTCCGGCTGTAGCTCCGCGGCGTACGCCACGATCCCCGCGCGCCGGTAGGCCTCGGGGTTGTCGCAGAAGGAGGTGCCCAGCATCGGGGCGAACCAGCCCGGCATGACCTGCTCGAGGTCGTAGGGACCGGCATGTGCGACGACGGCACGGAACAGGTCGGGGTGCAGCAGGCCGCAGCGGACCGCGTGATAGGCCCCGAACGACGTACCGAGGACGCCGCACCGCGACAGGTCCAGAGCGGCATGGCGCGACGCGAGCTGCCGCAGGCTGCCGGCATGGTCGGCAGCCGTCAGCACCCCGACGTCGTCGGCTGCGTGCTGCTGGAACGCGCGTCCACGTCCTGGGGTCCCACGTGCGTCGAGCACGACGGCAGCAAACCCGAGTACGGCGAGGAGCTCGGCGATCAGGCCGCGCGAGTCCCACAGGTGCGCGCCGCCCTCGTCCCGGGCCCGCGGGTGCGCGATGACGTGCGGGCCGCCGTAGATGACGTCGACCACAGGATGCGGGCCGGCACCCGTTGGGAGGAACAGCACCCCGTGCAGCTCGGTCCGACCGTCGGCGGCGACCGTCGTGAAGCCCTCCCGGTGCCCGCGTGCCAGGTCGTCGGGTTGAACGCTCGTCTGCAGCACCTCGCCGTCGGGCAGGGCGCGGACGTGCACCCTCGGTGCGCCGAGCAGCGAGCTGTGCCGATCGAGCCAGCTGCCGTCAGCCTGCAGTCCGGCCAGCTCGTGCACGCCGGGCTCCGGGGTGAGGACGTGGAAGTCGCCGGACCCGTCGGTGCGGCACACTTGCACGTCGTAGGGGCGAGCGGTGGCGGACTGCGCCTGCAGCAGCACCGCGCCCCCGGGCAGGGCACCGAGGACGCGGTCTACCTGCACGCCGGGTGGCGTGATCGGCCGGGTCTCGTCGGGTGCGACGAGGTACAGCCGCAGGTCGCCGTCGCGGTCCGATGCCCACAGCGCCTGGTGCTCGTCCGGCAGCCGGGTCATGGCGGCGCTGAGAGCGGCGGCCAGCACGGCGTAGACCGACACCACCGTGTCCTGCGCCAATGTCAGGCTCTCGCCGGTGGCCGGGTCCGCCCGGACGAGCGCCAGCTCCCCCGCGGCGGCGTCGAGGCTGAGCAGCAGGACGGCCGTACCGTCCGCGAGCCAGCGCAGCGGCAGGTGGTGGCGGTGATCGGGCAGGTCGAGCCAGACCCGCCGGGCCTCCGCGACATCGAGCACCGCCAGCCGACCCCGCTCCACGCCCGCTGCTCCCTCGGTCGGAAGCCGTCGGCCCAGCACGCGGGGTGGCACCGCCGTCCAGTCGAGCATCGGGTGCTCCGGCAGCTGCGAGACGTCGGCCTGCAGCGCGAGTACGCGGCTCCCGTCCGGCGACCAGACGGGCGGCGAGGGCAGCACCGACCGGAGCTGCGCGTTTGCTCGCCACGGCCGAAGGTCGTCGCCGTCCGTCGTGAGCAGCCGCAC
>JAWWOJ010000568.1:0-2851 GCA_033851885.1 Frankiales bacterium
CGGCTGCCTGGCCGCGACGGCGCTCTCGGCACTCGCCAGCCCTGCCGCAGCATCGGTCGACGCGGCCCCGGCCGCTCCGTGCACCCGCCCCGCGCCCCGAACCGCCGCGGCCTACCAGGCCATGTTCGACGGGAAGAACGACGCGACGTGGGCCGGCGGTGACCAGGCAGCGACCGTGCCGCTCCCGGACGGACGTGACCTCTGGCTCTTCGGGGACACCATCCGGGGCACCCGCCGTCCAGACGGGTCACGCTCACCGGCCAGTGCCTTCGTGCACAATTCGGTGCTCGTCCAGACGCGGGGCTGCCTCGTGGCGGTGCCCGCGGCCGCGGAGGTGATCCCCAGTCCGCGTCCCGGTGAGTGGTACTGGCCGCAGGACGGCGTCCTGCAGGGCACCCGACTCGTCGTGTTCTGCGCCCGGGTCCGACGTACCGGTCCTGGCACGGCGGACTTCACCACGGTCGGCGTGGACGCGGCGGTGTTCTCGCTGCGCAGCGGGCTCCCGGTGCTCGAGCGCATGACGTCGACACCCTCGTCGCTCACCCCGGAGCGGGGCGATCAGTACGGCAAGGCCGTCGTGCGGGTCGGCGCGTGGCTCTACGTCTACGGCAGCCGCGGCCTGCCCGGGACCTTCGGCCGCGCGGTCACCGTCGCGCGGGTGCGTCCCGCGGCGCTGCTCGATCCGCGGACCTGGCGGTACTGGTCGGGCAGTGGCTGGTCCGTGCACGCATCTGCAGCGCGGCCTGTCGTCGCTGCCGGCCGGCACGGGTGGTCCAGCGCTTTCAGCGTCTTCCGTGGCGCTGACGGGCGCCTGCACGGCCTCAGCAAGGAGGAGGACGTCTTCGGTCGGTGGGTGGTGACGGGCACGGCAGCCGGACCGACCAGCTCGTTCACGCGCCGCGTGGTGCTCGACGCGCCGTCGCGGCATACGGGGGTGGTCTTGTACAACGCGCTGGCGCACCCCCGGCTGCCGATGGCAGGGGGCCTGCTGCTGGTGAGCGTCTGTCGCAACAGCCTCGACCTGGACCAGGTCTGGGCGGACGCCGGGCTCTACCGTCCCCAGTTCGCAGCCGTGCGGGCCTGACCCGACCGTTCTGGTCGCGTCAGGCCCGCACGGTTCAACGAGTGGGCGGGGTTCAGCCGCCGAGGGGCACGAACTCCCCGCCGGCGCAGCTGTAGCCCTTGTCCTTGGGCTCCACCCGCACGAACTGGTCGTTCTTGATCTGTGCGACGACCCAGCAGAGCGCCGGCGTGCGGCCGGTGGGCGACGCCTCAGCGATCAGCCCCTTCGCGTCGAACTTGGTGATGGTGCCCAGCGCGAAGCGCACGTCATCCGGCGACTTGGTGCCGGAGGCGGCCTGCCAGGCCTCGTACCAGAGCTCCATCGAGGCCCACGCCTGCGCACCGAAGATGTCGGGCTTGGCGCCGGGGTGGACCTTGTTGAGCCAGGTGAGGTACTCGTCGACGCCCACGGAGCTCGCCCGGTCCTGACCGAGGAACAGGGCCTGCTGCAGCGGCAGGTAGACGCCCTCGATCGCGGCCGGGTCGGCCAGCTTCAGGAAGTTGCCGTCGTACGCCGGTGCCGCCGTGATGACCTCAGGGCGCCAGTTCTGCTGCTTGGCGTTGTTGAGGATCCGGCTGATGGTGTCGATCGGCAGGCCGTCGAGGGTCAGCCACTTCACACCAGCCGCCCGCATCTTGATGATGTCGGAGGTGAAGTCGGTCTGCTTGGTGACGTCGGTCGACCGGGTGTAGGCGACCGAGCCACCCATCTTCTTCATGCCGGAGATCAGCTGGATGTAGGAGAACTCGGTCACCGCGTTGGCGATGTAGCCGATCTTCTTGATCGCTCCGGGGTGCAGGTCTGAGATGTACTTGTACTGGCCGATCGACTGCCCCAGCGGGTGCGGCGAGGGCGAGAAGGTGTTGGGGATGCCCGACAGCACCGGGTTGAGGATCTGGAAGACCGCCGGCGTCTTCGGGTTGGCGTTGAGCGCCTTGGCCGCGCAGCTGTCGAGGCCGGAGATGCTGCCGACCATGGCCTGCACCTGTGGCATCACCGAGCCCCAGGCGGCGGTCGCCCCGTTGCACGTCGTCTGGCTGTCACCCGTGACCAGCTCGACCGGGTGGCCACCCAGCCCGCCGCTGCTGTTGATCTTCTCGACGTAGGCCTCGGTGGCCTCCCGGGCCGCCTTGAACAGGCCGGGGATCGGGCCGGTCAGGTCGACGACGTTGCCGATCTTGATCGGCGTACCGGTCAGCCCGTGGGTGCCGCCGGTCGCACCGCCGGGCTTCTTCGTGCTCCCACCGCTGCAGGCCGCCGCGGCAAGCGCGACGAGGGTCAGTCCTAGGGCAAGACGAGCGCTTCTGCTCTGCATCAACACGCGTGGTTTCTCCAAACCGTTTGAGCGGGGACGACTACATGGAGGGCGATGACGCTGGGTCCTGCGGCGCGCCTGCGTGCAGGTACGTCTCGAGGACGCGGTCGCGCACCTCGTCGGGCGATCCGGTGACCCGGATCCGGCCCTGGGACATCACCGAAACGGTGTCGGCGATCTCCAGGGCAGTTCTGGCGAACTGCTCGACGAGCAGTACGGGGGTGCCGTCGTCGGCGATCTGGCGGACGAGGCCGAACAGCTCGGCGGCGACGACCGGCGCGAGACCCATGGAGATCTCGTCCAGCAGCAGCACGTCGGGGTTCGCGGTGAGGGCGCGCGACATCGCCAGCATCTGCTGCTCGCCGCCGGACAGCCGGCCGGCGAGCTGCCGACGCCGCTCCTTCAGGCGCGGGAAGCGGGCGAAGGCCTGCTCCTCCACGTCCCTGCGGTGCAGCCCGGGGCGATAGGTCCAC
>JAWWOJ010000450.1:0-2518 GCA_033851885.1 Frankiales bacterium
CACTTACCGCGCAGCTCGTCGACATCGCCTCGGTCAGCGGCGACGAGCAGCGACTCGCTGATGCGGTGGAGCAGGCTCTGCAGCTGCCCCACCTCACGGTCGAGCGGGTCGGCAACAACGTCGTCGCCCGCACCGACCTCGGCCGCGACCGGCGGGTGCTGCTCGCCGGCCACCTCGACACGGTTCCGCTCGCCGACAACCTGCCTTCCCGCCTCGAGGGCGACCTGCTCTACGGCTGCGGCACGAGCGACATGAAGAGCGGCGACGCCGTGCTCCTGCACCTCGCCGCCACGCTGGCCGACCCGGCGTACGACGTGACCTACGTCCTGTACGACAACGAGGAGGTGGCCGCAGACCTCAACGGCCTGGGGCAGCTCGTCAGCCGGCATCGCGACTGGCTCGACGCCGACCTCGCGGTCCTCATGGAACCGACGAACGGCCTCATCGAGGCGGGCTGCCAGGGCACCCTGCGCGTCGACATCGCACTGTCCGGCCGACGTGCGCACAGTGCGCGCTCGTGGCTCGGCGCCAACGCGATCCACGCCGCCGCCCCTGTGCTGGCCGCGCTGTCGTCGTACCAGGCCCGTGACGTCGACATCGACGGCTGCGTCTACAAGGAGGGGCTGCAGGCGGTCGCCATCGCCGGCGGGGTGGCCGGCAACGTGGTGCCCGACGCGGCGACCGTGACGGTGAACTTCCGCTTCGCACCGGACCGCTCCGAGGAGCAGGCCCTGCAGCACGTCCGCGAGCTCTTCGACGGGTACGAGTTGACGGTGACCGACTCGAGCGGGGGAGCGCTCCCGGGGCTGACCGCGCCCGCCGCGCGGCACTTCGTCGACGCCGTGGGGGAGCGGCCGGTGGCGAAGTACGGCTGGACCGACGTCGCGCGCTTCAGCGCGCTCGGGATCCCGGCGCTGAACTACGGGCCGGGCGACCCCAACCTGGCGCACACCCGCGAGGAGCACGTCGACCTGCGGCTCGTCACGAAGGCCGCCGACCTGCTTCGGTCGTACCTGGCCTGATCGGGCGGCCGCGAGCTCTCCAGCTAGGTTCCTGTGCATGGACGACAGCAGGCGCGACGACGAGGTCGAGTCGGTCGAGGCGAACGCGGCAGCTCAGGCCGGCGGTCGCCAGGCACGGCAGGAGGGACCCGTCCTGCGGCGCGGGCGGCAGGTGCGGCTCAGCACCACCGACCAGCGGCTGCTCGACAACCGCGGTGACACGTCCTGGCTGCACGAAGACCCCTGGCGCGTGCTGCGCATCCAGTCGGAGTTCGTCGAGGGCTTCGGCATGCTCGCTGAGATCGGCAAGGCGATCACGGTCTTCGGCTCGGCGCGGACCCAACCGTCAGATCCCTTCTATATCAAGGCAGAAGAGCTCGGTCACAAGCTGTCCGACGCCGGGTACGCCGTCATCACCGGCGGTGGACCGGGGATCATGGAGGCCGCCAACAAGGGCTGTCACGACGCGGGTGGCACGTCCGTCGGGCTCGGCATCGAGCTGCCCTTCGAGCAGTCCATGAACGAGTACGTGGACCTCGGCATGGTCTTCCGCTACTTCTTCGCCCGGAAGACCTGCTTCCTCAAGTACTCCATCGGCTACGTCGGAATGCCCGGCGGGTACGGGACGCTCGACGAGATCTTCGAGGCCGTGACCATGATCCAGACGGGCAAGGTGTCGAGCTTCCCGCTGGTCCTGTTCGGCACCGAGTTCTGGACGCCGATGATGACCTGGATCTCGGAGACGGTCCTCGCCGACGGGAAGATCAGCCCACCGGACGTGGACCTGTTCACGCTGACCGACGACGTCGACCACGTGCTCGAGCTGTTCCAGCAGGCGGAGCGGGAGAAGTTCGGGACCTGATGGCCGCGATCTGCGTGTTCTGCGCCTCCTCGGAGCGCATCGACCCCTCCTACGTGGCGCTGGCCAGGGAGGTCGGCAGCGAGATCGGCCGGCGCCGGCACACCCTTGTCAGCGGCGGCGGAGCGCTGTCGATGATGGGCGCCGTCGCACAGTCGGCGCGGGCCGCAGGGGCGCGCACCCTGGGCGTCATCCCCCGCGCCCTGCTCGACCTGGAGGTCGGCGACCAGGATGCCGACGAGCTGCTGATCGTCGACGACATGCGGACCCGCAAGGCCCTGATGGACTCCCGGTCGGATGCGTTCCTCGCGCTGCCGGGCGGGCTCGGCACCCTGGAGGAGCTCACCGAGGTGTGGACGTCACGCTTCCTCGGCATGCACGTGAAGCCAGTGGTGGCCCTCGACCTGCATGGGCTGTGGGCGCCGCTGCGCGCCCAGGTCGACCTCATGGTCGAGCGCGGTTTCGTGCGTCCGGACTCGGTGGCCACGCTGCAATGGGCCGCCACCGTCGAGGAGGCCTTCGACCTCATCGAGCAGGGCCTGTCCCATCCGGTGCGGGTGTTCCCGACGCCCGGTGAGGTGTTGGAGTCGGAGCCTCCCGTCTGACGCGCCGGTGCATGGCACCATGCGCGTGTGCTCACCGTCCTGGTCATCCTCGC
>JAWWOJ010000460.1:0-4689 GCA_033851885.1 Frankiales bacterium
CAGCTTCACGGTGGCCTCGCTGACCACCTTGCCGTCGCGGTGCTCGACGATGACCCGCCAGCTCTCCAGCTCGAAGTACCGCGGCCGGGCCCCCAGCGCCTCGCGCAGCAGCAGCTCGAACGACGCATCCGCGGCCTCGAAGGAGTACCCCACCGACTCGAGGTCCTTGACCTTCTGCAACACCTCGCCCGCCGTCGCGGCGTCCACGTCGAGCCCAAGCGCCTTGCCCTTCAGCTCGACCGTGGCCCGGCCCGCCAACTCGCTCATGAGCAGCCGCATGTCGTTGCCGACGACGGCCGGGTCGGCGTGCTGGTAGAGGTCAGGATCGGCCTTGATGGCACTCACGTGCAATCCCGCCTTGTGCGCGAACGCCGACGCGCCGACCCAGGAGGTGTGTGGGTCGAGCGGGATGTTCGCGACCTCGGCGACGGCGTGCGCGACGCGGGCGAGGGACGCGAGCTTGCCCTCCGGCAGCACTGGACGGCCGGCCTTCGTCTCGAGGGCCGCGACGACGCTGAAGAGGTCGGCGTTGCCGCAGCGCTCGCCGTAGCCGTTGGCCGTGCCCTGCACGTGCGTCGCGCCGACCTCGATCGCTGCGAGTGAGTTCGCGACCGCGCAGGCCGCGTCGTTGTGCGCGTGGATGCCGACCCGTAGGCCGGCTTCGACGATCTCCCCGACGATGTCCTGCAGCCGCGACGGCAGCATCCCTCCGTTGGTGTCGCAGAGCACGAGTACGTCGGCCCCGGCCGCGGCGGCCACCCGCAGCACCTCCAGGGCATAGCCGGCGTCCGCCTCGTAGCCGTCGAAGAAGTGCTCGGCGTCGAGGAAGACGCGCATGCCCTCGCCGCGCAGGTGCGCCACGGAGTCCCTGACCATCGCGAGGTTCTCCTCGCGGGTCGTGCGCAGCGCCCGCTCGACATGTCGCACGTCGGACTTGGCGACCAGGGTGGCGACCGAGGCCCCGGAGTCGCGCAGGTGCGCGAGGTCGTCCTTCGTACTCCCCCCAGGCTTGCGGGTGGACCCGAACGCGGCGAGTTTCGCGTGCTTCAGGTCGAGCTCGGTCTGCGCCCGCCGGAAGAACTCCGCGTCCTTCGGGTTGGCCCCCGGCCAGCCGCCCTCGATGAAGCCGACACCGAGATCGTCGAGGTGCCGGGCGATCGCCAGCTTGTCGTGCACCGACAGCGAGAGTCCCTCGCGCTGACTGCCGTCGCGCAGCGTCGTGTCGTAGACGTGGAAGGTGTCGTCTGGCATGTGAACAGGACTCCTAGAAACGCGAAACCCCTCCGGCCACGAGGGCAGAAGGGGTAGCGCGTCGACTGACTCAGGTCAGCGGACGCGCTCAACAATGATGGTCGTCTGGTACATCGGGCGAAACGATATCAGGCGGGTGCGAGCTCGCCGCGGCCGCTCACCACGCGCACGATGTCGCGCACCGACAGCACGCCCACGATGTCTGGTCCGTCGCACACCACGAGGTGCCGGAAGCCCCCTGTGACCATGGCGGTCGCGGCCCGACCCAGGTCCCAGTCAGGCGTCGCCGTCACCGCATCGGGCGTGAGGTGGTCGCCGCAGACCTCGGTGTCGGGGTCCTGGCCGAGCGCCACGGCCTCGAGCATGTCCCGCTCGGTGAGAATGCCGGGGCCGTCAGCGTCCGGGTCGAGCACGACGGCGGCGCCGACCTTGCGCTCGGCCATGAGCTTGGCTGCCTGACGCAGCGTGTGGGTCGGCCCGATCGTGAGGACCGTCGTGCTCATCGCATCCCTGACGTGCATGCCGCACCTCCTGCCCTGGACGGTACGTCGCTGAACCAGGCCTGACTAGCAGACTCGCTTGACCCATCCATGGGTGTCCTCGGACCGGCCGTACTGGATGTCCATCAGGGCCTTGCGGAGCTTCATCGTCGTCTCGCCGGGCTCCCCGCTGCCGGCGACCGCCTCGCCACCCGGCCAGTGCAGCGCGCCGATAGGGGTGATCACCGCGGCCGTGCCGCAGGCGAAGACCTCGACGACGGAGCCGTCGACCGCGCCCTTACGCCACTCGTCGACGTCGACCTTGCGCTCCTCGACCTCATGGCCGAGCTCGCGGGCGATCGTCACGATCGAGTCGCGGGTGATGCCCTCGAGGATCGTCCCGGACACGTCCGGCGTGACGAGCCGGCCGTCGTCCATGACGAGGAAGATGTTCATGCCGCCGAGCTCCTCGAGCCAGCGGTGCTCCACCGCGTCGAGGAACACCACCTGGTCGCAGCCGTTGGCGATCGCCTCCTGCTGCGCGACCAGCGACGCGGCGTAGTTGCCGCCGCACTTCGCCGCGCCGGTGCCTCCAGGGGCAGCCCGGGTGTACTCCTGGGACAGCCACAGCGACACCGGGCGCAGCGGACCGCTGAAGTAGTTGCCCGACGGCGACGCGATCAGCTGGAACAGTGCCGTTTCGGACGGCCGCACCCCGAGGCCGATCTCGGTCGCCCAGACGAAGGGCCGCAGGTAGAGCGACGCGCCCTCGCCGCTCGGCACCCAGTCCCTGTCGGTGGTGACGAGCAGCTCGCACGCCTCGACGAACGCGTCCTCGGGGAACTCCGGCAGCGCCAGTCGTCGGCACGAGGCAGCCATCCGGGCGGCGTTGCGCTCGGGACGGAACAGGGCCACCCCCCCGTCGGGCTGCTGGTAGGCCTTCAGGCCCTCGAAGACCGTCTGGCCGTAGTGCAAGACGACGCTGGCCGGGTCGATGCTGATCGGTCCGTAGGCGCCGAGGACGGCGTCGTGCCAGCCCTGGCCGGCGGCGTACTGGGCCGTGACCATGTGGTCGGTGAACACCTTGCCGAACGCCGGGTTGGCGAGGATCTCCGCGCGCGCCTCGGCGTCGACCGGGGTGCCCGTGGGCTGCACTGCGAACTGCACGCTCATGACTTCCTCCTGCTCCAAGAGTACGGGGAGGGCGCCGGCGGGCGAACCTCAGCCGGCAGCCAGGGTGGCGAGTGCGTCGCCTACCTCAGACGTGCTGCGTACGGCCGTACCGCGGGTGGCAAGGTCCTTCGCCACTGCTGCCTAGACCCGACCTGCCTGCTCGGTGTGACCGAGATGGGACAGGAGCAGACCGACGCTGAGCACCGTGGCGGTGGGGTCGGCCTTCTGCTGGCCCGCGATGTCGGGGGCGGACCCGTGCACCGGCTCGAACATCGACGGGTTGGTGCGGGAGACGTCGAGGTTGCCGGAGGCGGCCAGGCCGATCCCGCCGCCGATGGCGGCCCCGATGTCGGTGATGATGTCGCCGAACAGGTTGTCGGTGACGACCACATCGAACCGACCGGGGTCGGTCACGAAGAACATGCTCGCGGCGTCGACGTGCTGGTAGGCCGTCTCGACGTCCGGGAAGTCCGCGGCGACCTGGTCGAAGACGCGCTTCCAGAGGCCGCCGGCGTGCACGAGCACGTTGGTCTTGTGCACGAGCGTCAGGTGCTTGCGGCGCTGCTGGGCGCGGCCGAACGCGTCGCGGACGACCCGCTCCACGCCGAAGGCGGTGTTGATGCTCACCTCGGTTGCCACCTCGTGCGGCGTGCCGGTGCGCATCGAGCCGCCGTTGCCGACATACGGGCCTTCGGTGCCCTCGCGTACGACGACCATGTCGACCGGACCCTGCACGGGGCCCTCGACGCCGGGGTAGAGCTTCACCGGGCGCAGGTTGACGTGGTGGTCGAGGGCGAAGCGGAGCCTGAGCAGCAGCCCACGCTCGAGGACACCGGGAGGAACCGAGGGGTCGCCGATCGCACCGAGCAGGATCGCGTCGCACCCGCGCAGCTCCTCGATGACGGACTCGGGCAGCGTCTCTCCGGTGCGGTTGTAGCGGGCGGCGCCGAGGTCGTAGTCGACCGTGTCGAGACCGGGCAGCACCGCACCGAGGACCTTCAGGCCCTCGGCGACGACCTCAGGACCGATGCCGTCCCCGCCGATGACCGCCAGCTTCGTCATGCCCGGGACGCTACCACCCCGTACCACTGACTAAGACCCCCATCCCACCTCCTGAGACCCCTTCTCTTGCGCGGACGGGGTTAGAGGGTGCGGTTGATGCCGCTCACGATGGCGCGGAGTGACGAGGTGACGATGCTCGGGTGCACACCGCAACCCCAGAGCACGGCGCCGTTGACGGCGAGCTCGAGGTACGACGCCGCCTGCGAGTCCTCGCCGGCGGTCGTCGCGTGCTCCGTGTAGTCGAGCACGCGCACGTCGAGGTCGAGCGTCGACAGCGCGCGCACGAACGCCGCGATCGGGCCGTTGCCCGTGCCGCTGACGGTCGTGGCCTGACCGCGCCACACGACGTTGGCCTCGACGCGGTCGTCCTCGTCGGAGAAGTGCTTGTACGACGTCAGCGCGAGCGCACCGTCCGCGAGATAGGTCTGCTCGAACAGCCCCCAGATGCGCACCGGCGAGATCTCGCCGCCCTCGCCGTCGGCGACCTCCTGCACGACCCGCGAGAACTCGATCTGCATGCGACGCGGCAGATCGAGGTGGTGGTCGTTCTTCAGGACATAGGCGACCCCGCCCTTGCCGGACTGGCTGTTGACGCGGATCACGGCCTCGTAGCTGCGGCCGACCTCCTTCGGGTCGATCGGGAGGTAGGGCACCTCCCAGCGGAACTCGTCGACGGGTACGCCGGCAGCCGCCGCGTCCCGCTCCATCGCCTCGAGGCCCTTCT
>JAWWOJ010000479.1:0-2922 GCA_033851885.1 Frankiales bacterium
CCCGGTCACGACGACGACCAGGATCGCGCCGAACGACTCCATCAGCCAGTCCGAGCCCTCATAGATCGGGAAGAGGGCCGACATCGCGAGAGCGACGGCGAACCCGGCTGCGAGCGTCAGCTGCTCCTTCACGCTCATCAGACGGCCGGCACCGAACGAGCGGACGCGGCGGCCGCGAGCGGCCACACCGAGGCGAGGGTGGTGCCGTGCTGGACGCGCAGTACCCGCCAGCCTGCCGCGGCGAGCAGCGTCGCGGACGCCTCGTAGGACTGCCGGGCCTCCTCGCGTCGACGGGGTCCGCTGGGTGCCCAGGTCTCGGACTCGATGAGTACGCCGACGCAGGCACCGGTGCCGTTGCGCAGGCGGGCGAGCCGCCCGGCATCGTCCGGAGTCAGTGAGCCGAGCAGCGCGACGAGCACGCCGTCGACCCCGTTGCGTCGGAGCTGGTCGGTCGCCGCCTCGAGCGACTCGGACCGGGACGAGGCGACACCGGCCAGGGCATCGAGGACCGCGCCCTCGGTCGACGGCACCGACGCGGGTACGAGATCGATACCGGTGTCGATCAGGACCCGCAGCCCGTAGCCGGCCCGGTTGAGGTTCACCGCGATGCTGGCGACGCCGCTGACTGCCCACTCGAACGACGAGCCCGGGCCATCGCCGCGGTGAGCGATGAGCCGGCTGTCGAGCAGCACCGTGGCGCGGCTCTGGAAGGGCTGCTCCTCCCGGCGGACCATGAGTTCGCCGACCCTGGCGGTCGAGCGCCAGTGCACCTTGCGGAGGTCGTCACCGTGCCGGTACTCGCGGGTCGCGGCGTCGTCGCTGCCACTGACCGCGACGGAGCGGGCCGTCGCGTCGCCGCCACCCGTCCAGTCGCCGCCCAGCCTGATGGAGGGCAGCGGCGAGACCGTCGGGGTGACGATGAGGTCGTCCGTGGTGGAGAACGACCGGGTCAGCTCGACCAGCCCGAAGGGGTCGGTGAGGCGGACCGACAGCGGCCCGACGCGGTATCTGCCACGGACGTCGGCCCGGACCGGGTAGCTGACCTCGCGGACCCCCTGCGGCTCCACCCGGTCGAGCACGAACCGCGGCCGGCCGCCGAGGACGTAGGGCAGCGCGTCCTCCATGAGCAGCACGCCGCTCGGGATCTTGGACACGTTGTCGAGGCGCAGCCGGACCGTGGCCGGGCGGCCGGCCTCGACCCGCGGCGGGTCGAGCAGGCGCGAGCAGGCGAGCCGGTAGCGGGTGCGGGCCACGATGAAGGCTGCGGCGAGCGGCAGGAAGATGAGGAAGACCGCCGCGCGGAGCAGGTCACGCTGGCCGAGCAGCACTGCGCAGGCCGCCAGGGCGAGCCCGGCGGCGAGCAAGCACCGACCGCGCGTCGTCAGACCCGAGAGTGCGGTCCTGACCGAGCTGCGCACCGCGATCAGCGCCTCGTGCTGACGGTCGGCAGCGGGAGGCGGGCCACGAGATCCTCGACGACGGACTCCGTCGTGCGGCGGGCCACCTGGGCCTCTGCGGTCGGCAGCAAGCGGTGCGACAGCACGGCCGAGGCGAGGCCCTGGACATCGTCCGGCAGCACGTAGTCACGGCCGTCGAGAGCGGCGGCGGCGCGTGAGGCGCGCAGCAGCTGGAGGGAGGCTCGGGGGGAGGCGCCGAGCCGCAGCTCGGGCGCCTGCCGGGTGGCTGTCGCGAGGTCGACGACGTACCTCTTCACCTCGTCGCTCACGTGGACGGCGCGCACGACGTCGATCAGCTTGCGTACGGTCAGGGCGTCCGCCACCGGCTCGAGCTCGTCGAGCGCGGCGGGACCGCCATGGGTGTCGAGCATGTCGATCTCGGCCTCGGGGCTCGGGTAGCCCATCGAGACCCGGGCGGTGAAGCGGTCGCGCTGGGCCTCGGGGAGGGGATAGGTGCCCTCCATCTCGATCGGGTTCTGGGTGGCGATCACCATGAACGGCGCCTCGAGCTCGTAGGTCGTCCCGTCGACCGTGACCTGGCGCTCCTCCATGGCCTCGAGCAGCGCCGACTGCGTCTTCGGGGAGGCGCGGTTGATCTCGTCGCCGACCACGAGGTTCGCGAAGACCGGACCCGGCTTGAACTCGAACTCACGGGTCTGCAGGTCATAGACCGACACCCCCGTCACATCCGAAGGCAGCAGGTCGGGGGTGAACTGGATGCGCTTGACGGAACAGTCGAGGGAGCGGGCCAGCGCCTTCGCCAGCATCGTCTTGCCGACACCCGGCACGTCCTCGATGAGCAGGTGGCCCTCGGCGAGCAGCACCACGAGTGACAGCCGCACGACCTCCGGCTTGCCCTCGATGACCCGCTCGACGTTGTCCCGGATCAGTCCCGAGGACTCGAGGAGGTCGTCCAGGCCGGCGCCGCTCTCGGCTCGGGTGCGACGTACCACGGGGGGTCCTCCTACAGCTCCGGGTCAGGGCGGGCGGGTGGAGTCTGGCATCGCCGGGGGTCCGGCGTCGCCCACGGTCTGGTCGCAGGCAGGTCACGGATGGATCACTGTGGATCACTGCCGTGGACCAGGTCCGCCTCCAGCATGCGCCACTTCTCACCACTGTTCCCAGAACGGTTCCCACCACTGGACGCATGAGCGCACCCGCCGGTTCCCTCGCACGCTCCGGAGCGGGCCACGGACCGGATTTCCCTCCACCTGTGCTCCACGGCTCTGACCTGCGGGTTTCTCGCACCTTCACCGATGGACAGCCTCGAATATCGTTGACAGTGGGTAATAGTGGAGTAACGTGGAGCACACGGGAGCCCGAGGGGGCGACCAGGGGAGGTGGCGAGCCGTGTTTCTCGGCACCCACACCCCGAAGTTGGACGAGAAGGGCCGGCTGTTCCTGCCGGCCAGGTTTCGCGACGAGCTGGCGGAGGGCGTGGTGATCACGAAGGGACAGGAGCACT
>JAWWOJ010000534.1:0-12324 GCA_033851885.1 Frankiales bacterium
AAGCAGTGTCAGCCTTAGGGCTGTGGACAATGGAGGTCGTGTACGAGGCCGCCTCTAGGTTCGCGTCATGACCCCGGGAACCATCACGCAGTTGGCGATTCTCATCGTCTTCGTCCTACCCGGAGTGGTGTACCAGGTCGTCCGAGCCAGGCTTGCAGGCGCGTCTCCCGAGAACCAGGACACGACAAACAAGGTGTTGCGTGCCTTGGCCGCCAGCGTTGTCCTGGTCAGCGCGTACCTGATTGCCGCTGGACCGGGCCTCGTGAGGGCGTTTGGGCATACGGGCGAGCATCATGATCGCTGGGTCGTCGTGCATCCCCGCGAGGCCGGATTTCTGGTCGGGTTGCTGATCTTCGTGGTTCCTGCTGCCGCAGCCTTCGCAGTTGCAGCGCGATGGTCAGCGGCGGCTCGTCTCGCCAACGTGAAGGATAGGGGTCCGCTGGGGTGGGACCTTCTCGTGCAGCGAAGCCCAGTCCGCTTCATCAACGGCCAGCTCGGTGCCCTTGGCGTCAGGGCATCCGGCAAAAGCGGACTTCGCTATGACCCAACTCCTACCGCGTGGGACTGGGGTGTCGATCACGCTGCGACGTTCCAGGGGTTCGTTCGGGTGAAGACCAAGGACGGGCAGTGGCAGGGCGGGGTGTTTGGTGAGGGGTCGTACTTCTCCAGTTACCCAGAGCCGCCGGGGGTCTTTGTCGAGCAGGCCTGGCAGCTGGACGAGTCTGGGACGTTCCTTCAAGAGCAGGATCTCAGCCGTGGAGCGTGGATTCCATGTCAGGAAGCAATGACGGTTGAGTTCACAAGCCTGGGGCCGGGCTCAGAAGCCACTGGCGAAGTAGAGTGACGAGTGGAGGGCGATGATGACGACGAGTGGTGCAGGGCGGAGTTCGGCCTCAGGAAAGTTTGGGCGGGTGCCCGTACTTGAGAAGAAGGGCGGCAAGGTGCCTACCGGGTCGGTGGGCAGTGCTACGCCGCCCAAGGGAGGCAGTAAGCCTGCACCTCCGACGTCGGGCGATAACAAGTAGCAAGTAGACGGTTGGGCAGGTGCCTCTCCCGTGAGGGGGCGGCGGACATGCAGCACGACTACGAGCACAGCGTGCCGAGGATGAAGAACGCGTCCGGCGCCCGGATGTCGGTGACGATGCGGCACAGCACCCAGCTGTGCCTCAGAGGTGCGGTTGCTCCGGGAGCAGGTCCGGGTACGTCGCCTGGCGCTTCTCCGCCTTGGCGCTGAACGACTCCACCATGTCGCCGGGCTGGAACATGCCGGCCTGCCAGGTCGCGATCTGGTCCAGGGCGTCGGCAACCGAGTGGTCGCGTGCGAAGTTCATCGCGACCTTCGTGCCGTGGATGGCCAGCGGCGACTTGCCGGCGATCTCCCTGGCGGTGTCGAGCACCCCGTCGACCAGTGACGCGTGATCGGCGTACACCTCCTGCACGAGCCCGACCTCGTACGCCCGCTGCGCCGGCATCCGCCGGCCGGTGTAGGCAAGCTCGCGGGCGACACCCTCCGGAATGCACTTCCCGAGGCGCTGCAGGGTGCCGATGTCGGCGGTCATGCCGATGTTGATCTCCTGCACGACGAAGAACGCGTCCCCGCTGCAGTAACGGAGGTCGGCCGCGGTGGCGAGGTCGAGAGCCCCGCCGATGCAGCCGCCCTGGACGGCGACGAGGACGGGCATCCGGGCCTGCTCGAGGCAGGAAGCGGTGTGCTGCAGCGTCTTCGCGGTGCCGCGCATCCTCGCGTGTCTGCGGCCGAGCTCGAGGTCGCCGTCGTCCTGCCGTCCGGCGAACACCGCCAGGTCCATCCCGGCGCAGAAGTGCTTGCCGGTGCTGGAGAGCACGATGGCCCGGGCACTCGCCTCGGCGCTGATCCCGTCGACGATCTCGGGGAGCTCGGCCCAGAACGCAGCCGTCATCGAGTTGTACTCGTCAGGGCGGTTCATGCGCACGTGCGCGACGTTGTCGGCGATCTCGACGTCGAAGCACGCGTAGGTCTTGTGAGCGGCGGTCATCCCACGATCCTGCCGTACCGCTGAGTAGCGTCGCTCGGGTGAGTGTCTTGTCGATGTCCGGCGTGAGCGTCGTGCGCGAGGGGGTGACGCTGCTCGCTGGGATCGACTGGGAGGTCGAGGAGGGCCAGCGCTGGGCGCTGCTCGGACCGAACGGAGCGGGCAAGACGACGCTGCTGGCGGTGGCCGGTGCCGCGCTCTTCCCAAGCGGCGGCACGGTCACCCTGCTCGGCGAGACGTTCGGCGAGGCCGATCTCGGTGAGTTGCGCACCCGCGTCGGGCTCTCGAGCGCTGCCCTGTCGGACCGGGTGCCGCCGCAGGAGCGAGCGGTCGACGTCGTGGTCACGGCGGCGCACGGCGTGATCGGCCGCTGGCCCACCGGCTACGACCCGGGAGACGTCGCGCGGGCCACCGACCTGCTGGCGAGAGTCGGGCTGCGCGCCTTCGCCGACCGCCGCTACGGCTCGCTGTCCGAGGGGGAGCGCAAGCGGGTGCTGCTCGCACGTGCCCTCATGACAGACCCGGAGCTGCTGCTCCTCGACGAGCCGGCGGCGGGTCTCGACCTGGGCGCGCGCGAGGCGCTGCTGCGGCTGCTCACCCGGCTCACCAGCCCCGGGGCGCCCCCGACCGTGCTGGTGACGCACCACGTCGAGGAGATCCCGGTCGGGACCACGCACGCGTTGCTGCTGTCCCGCGGCCGGGTGGTCGCGGCGGGTCCGATCGCCGACGTCATCACGGGGCCGCTGCTGACGCAGGCGTTCGGCATCCCCCTGCATGCGACCTCGACCGACGGCCGCTGGACGGCGCGCTTCGGGGCGGCCTGAAGGTCGAAGGGACTGCTACGGCTCGACGGTCGTCTCGACGGCGTCGACGAGCGGCGCGCGCTCGTCGACCCACTGCAGAGCGGAGTCACGCAGGTTGGGCTCGTAGGCCTTGGCGTGGTGGGCACAGAACAACAGGTCGCCGGAGGCCAGCACGACGCGCACACGGGCCTGGGCGCCGCAGCGGTCGCAGCGGTCGGCATTGGTCAGGGTGGCGGGGGCGGTGGGTGTCACAGTTCCGGTCACGTTCATCACAACACCACACTTCCGGCCTTCGTTCCCACTCGGGGCAGGATGTGCGGCGTGTCGCAACATGGTGTTCACAAGACGGTCGAGGGTCCCCTCACGGGTCTGCTGGTCGTGGACTTCTCGCGCGTGCTGGCCGGGCCGTTCGCGACGATGATGCTGGCGGACCTGGGTGCACGCGTGATCAAGGTGGAGAAACCGGACACCGGGGATGATTCGCGCAGCTATGGGCCCTTCCTCGACGACCGGTCGCTGTACTTCGCCCGGGTGAACCACGGCAAGGAGTCGCTCGGGGCGGACCTGAGGGACTCCACCGACCTCGCGCTGGTACGGCGGCTGGTGGCACGCGCCGACGTGCTGGTCGAGAACTTCCGCCCCGGCGTGATGGCGCGCCTCGGGCTCGGCTACGACGACTGCCGCGTCCTCAACCCCGGTCTCGTGTACTGCTCGATCAGTGGCTTCGGGCACACCGGACCGTGGTCGCAGCGCCCTGCCTACGACGCGGTCGTCCAGGGGATGAGCGGGCTGATGGCGATCACCGGTGCCGCCGACGGCCCACCGGTGAAGCCGGGCTCGCCGGTGGCGGACCTGTCCGCCGGCCTCTACGCGTTCGGTGGCATCTGCGCCGCTCTGCGCGGGGGTCAGGGCACCCACCTCGACGTCGCGATGTACGACGCCACGGTCTCGCTGCTCGAGGGCGCCGCCTTGAGCTGGCTGGCCACGGGTAAGGAGCCCGGGCGGATCGGCAACGCGCACTTCGCGATCGCGCCGTTCGACACGTTCAGCTGCGCCGACCGCGACATCACCATCTGTGCGGCCAACGACCTGCTGTTCGGAGCGCTCTGCTCCGCGCTGGGCCTGCCCGCGCTGCTGACCGACGACCGGTTCGCGACGAACGCGCTGCGCCACCGGCACCGGGCCGCCCTCAAGCTGCTGCTCGAGAGCGAGCTCCGACAGGAATCCGGGTCGCACTGGCTCGACGTGCTCGACCGCGCCGGCGTGCCGTGCGGCCCGATCTGCGACGTCGCGGAGGCCGTCGGGTCCGAGCAGTCGAAGGCCCGGCAGATGGTCGTGGACGCAGGGGGAGTCCCGGTGCCCGGCAACCCGGTGAAGCTGTCCGCGTGGCCGGACGCGGGGTCACGCCCCGCGGAGCCGATGCTCGACCAGCACGGCGACGCGATCCGGGCCGAGTTCGCGTGACCGCCTGGCACTACTCGACGAGCGAGACCAGCCAGCGCACTCGCCGCCGCTCCAGTTGGTCGGCCATCGTGGTGCGGCCGCTGACGAGTTCCTGCAGCAGCGGCCACAGCGGCGGGGTGCGCATCACCCGATGCACGACTCCGGGACGCCGCGTGAACACCGCCAGGGCCCGTCGCCCCGCGGCCACCTCCGCCCCCAGCGCGGACTCGACCGCCTCCTCGTAGGACGGCAGCTCGCCCACGGCGGCCAGTCCGGCGAGTCGACCCGATCGGAGCGCGAACGAGATCCCCTCGCGGGTCCAGGGCTCGAGCAGACCGGCCGCGTCCCCGGCGACGAGCACCTGCCCCCGACGCAGCGGCGAGCCCGCGGTTCGTACCCGGGTCTGGTGGCCGCCGTCGTGGATCGCCGTACCGAGGTCGAGGCCGAGCGACGCGACGAAGGCCCGGTAGTAGTCGCGCATCGCCGGCCCCTGGTCGCGTGACCCGATGACGCCGACCGTGAGGACGTCACCCTTGGGGAACACCCAGCCATAGCTGCCCGGGACAGGTCCCCAGTCGAGCAGCACGTGGCCGTCCCAGTCCGACCCGGGCGGCCGGGGCAGCTCCGCCTCGAGCCCGATGTCGACGAGGTCGCAGTGCACCCCGACGTACGCCGAGGCGCGGGAGGCGGAGCCGTCGGCGGCCACCACGGCGCGGGCCCGGACGGGTCCTCCGGACGTGCCGAGGGTGACCAGGCCGTCCTGCTCGGCGAACGCGCTGACGGTGACCCCGGTCGTGAGCTCCGTGCCGGCCTCTTGAGCCAGGCCGACCAGCGTGGCGTCCAGCTCCGAGCGGAGCACCATCGGCAGGAACGGCTGCGCCTCGCGCGTGAACCCGCGCCGGCCCCGGTGCGTGAACGTGAACCGGCCCACCAGGTCTCGGGACAGTCCCGCGACGTCCACGCCGCTGTCGGCCAGCGCCTGCTGGGCAGGTCCGATCAGACCGCCCCCGCACCGCTTGTAGCGGGGGATCTCCGCCTTCTCGATCAGCAGGACACGTGCACCCGCATCCGCGGCTGCGCGGGCCGCGGCCGCGCCGGCCGGGCCTGCTCCGACCACAGCCAGGTCCCACACGTCCCTCACGGAGGGTTTCCGTGGGAGGATCGGGGTAACAGGGTGGAAACCGGGTCAGGTCGCCCGCGGCCCCGCGGCTCGTTGAGCACGTCGGACTGCCTACCAGAGGAGGGAGCGCCGAGCTGATGCGCCCGACGGTGCCTGTCGGCCGGCTCCTCGTGGCCGCCGCGCTCGCCGTGCTCGTCGCGGGCGGGTTGGCCCTCGTGGCGGGCGCCGGCTTCCCCTCCTCCCGGACCAGCCCGCAGGCCGCCGCGGCGCCGTCGCCCGTGCCGCGGGACGTGCCCCTGCAGGAGGCGTCGCGGTCCCGGACACCGCTGGCGGTCAAGCCGCTCCGTACGCTCGTCACGCCCGATCTCCTGCTGACGACGAGGGCGCCGCTGACCCAGCAGCAGGTCAGCCGGCTCCTCGCGCTGCGGGGGATCACCTGGACGTCGACGATCAGCACCGGTGCGGTGCGGGTCGGCCACCGGGCGGTCAACGCGATGGCCGTCGACCCGTCGAGCTTCCGTGCCTTCACGCCGCGGGAGACCGCGCGGTCGAACGCGCTATGGACGGCGGTCGCGCGCGGCGACCTCGCCGCGTCGTACGCCGCCAAGCTCCCGCTCGGCGGCACCGTGCACGTCTTCGGCAGGCACGGCGCCGACGTGCGCATCGGCGCCGTCGCCTCCTACGACCTGCCCGCCTCCGCGCTGGTCATGAGCCGCGCCCGGGGACGCGAGGTCGGTCTGGTCCTGAACACCGTCATCCTGGCAGCACCAGACCGTCGCCTGAGCCGCCTCGAGGGCGAGATCCGCGACGTCGTCGGCAGCCGCGTCGTGTTCACCGAGTTGCGTCCTGCCACGATCGTGGACCGCCGGCCCGCGACCTACCGTGAGCTCTACCAGCTCTCCGCGGGCTACTGCCCGGGCCTGTCGTGGAAGGTCCTGGCGGCGATCGGCCAGGTCGAGAGCGGGCACGGGCGCAACGTCGGACCGTCGAGCGCCGGCGCGCTCGGTCCGATGCAGTTCATGCCGGCGACCTGGGCCGCCTATGGCGTGGATGGCGACGGCGACGGCAAGGCCGACATCATGAGCCCCTACGACGCCGTGCCCGCGGCCGCGCTGTACCTGTGCCGCAACGGCGCCGGCCGAGGTGGTCAGGCCCTCTACGACGCGATCTTCAACTACAACCACGCAGACTGGTATGTGCGGGAGGTCTTGGCCCTCGCAGCCGAGTACGCCTAGCCGCGCTGCCGCTAGGTTCGGAGTCATGTCCTATGCGGGGTTCCAGAACGACGTCTACCTCAAGGGCCTGTTCGGCGAGCAGCCCACGATGCCGTTCGACCATCGGGCGTTGCAGGCCGCGGCCGAGCAGGTCATGACCCCGGGCGCCGTCGGATACGTCAGCGGCGGTGCCGGGGCCGAGGACACCATGCGCGCCAACAGGGCGGCCTTCGACCGCTGGCGCCTGCAGCCACGGATGCTCGGCGGGATCCCCGCGGAACGGGACCTGTCCGTCGACCTGCTCGGCACCAGCAGCCCCGCGCCCGTCCTGCTCGGACCCGTCGGAGTCCTGTCGATCGTGCACGCCGACGCCGAGCGGGCCGTCGCCCGGGCGGCCCGGACCCTCGGCCTGCCGATGGTGCTCTCGACCGCGGCGAGCACCTGCCTCGAGGACATCCAGGAGGAGCTCGCCGGCAGCCCCGGCTGGTACCAGCTCTACTGGCCGAAGGATCCGGACGTCGCTGCCTCCTTGGTGGGACGCGCCGAGAAGGCCGGCTACCAGGCGCTGGTGGTCACCCTCGACACCTGGCAGCTCGGCTGGCGGCCACGGGACCTCGACACGGCGTACCTGCCGTTCCTGCAGGGCGAGGGCATCGCCAACTACACGAGCGACCCGGCCTTCCGGGCCGGACTGGTGGCCAGTCCCGAGGAGGACCCGAACGCCGCGGTCCTGCACTTCCTCGGCATGTTCAACAACCCGGCGCTGACCTGGAACGACCTGGACTGGCTGCGGTCGCTCACGTCCCTCCCGATCGTGCTGAAGGGGCTCCAGCACCCGGACGACGTGCGGCGCGCCCTCGACGCCGGCGTGCAGGCCGTGATCTGCAGCAACCACGGTGGCCGTCAGGTGGACGGCGCCATCGGGTCGCTCGACGCGCTGCCCGGGATCGTCGACGCCGCAGGTGACCTGCCGGTGCTGTTCGACTCGGGGATCCGCACCGGCGCGGACGCGGTGAAGGCGCTCGCCCTGGGTGCGCGGGCCGTGCTGCTCGCGCGGCCGTGGGTCTATGGCCTCGGCCTCGGCGGGCAGGCGGGCGTCGAGCACGTGCTGCGCTGCTTTCTCGCCGACCTCGACCTGCAGCTCGGGCTGTCCGGCCACGCGTCGCTGTCGGACCTCTCACCGGCCTCGCTGGTGCGCACCTGACCGGTCGACGCCTACGGGCCGGGTACGGCCGTCGGGTCGAGGACCCCTGCTCGATCGCCCTCGTCCGACAGCGGGCCAGGGATGCCGCGGAACGTGTACGGCATCACGTCGCGACCGGCCTGGAGCAGCCAGGCCTGGCCGGTTTCGCCGCTGTCGAAGATCTGCAGCACCGACGCGCCGGCCTTCTCGACCGGGATGATCGGCACTCCGACGCCCTGCAGGTGCTCCTTGATATCGACGATGATCTTCGTCTCGGCGAAGCCGGGGCAGAAGGCGTTGACGCGGATCCCCACCGGCGCCAGGGCCGGCCCGAGGGCCCGCACGAGTCCCACCACGGCGTGCTTGTTCGCGCCGTAGACCGGGTCGAACGGGGTGCCGGTCAGTCCGGCCATGCTCGCGGTGCAGACGATCGAGCCACCACCACGGCGCTGCAGGACCGGGATCGCGGCCTGCGCCCCGAAGACGACGCCATCGAGGTTGATGCCCATGGCCCTGCGGTAGCGCGCGAGGTCGAAGTCCGGGCCGAGGGTGAAGCCGCTCGAGATGCCGGCGTTGAGAAAGAACGCGTCGATGCCGCCGGCGAGCTCCTCGGCCTTCGCCGTGGTCGCCAGCACCTCGTCGTAGTCGCTGACATCGCAGTGCAGGTAGGGCGCGCCGAGTTCGTCGGCCACCGCGTGGCCGTCGGCATCGTTGACGTCGACGAGCACGACCTGCTCGCCGCGCCGGACGAGTTGGCGCGCGACCTCCCTGCCGAAGCCGGACGCGGCCCCGGTGATGAGGGTCGTCGTCACAGCGCGAGGCTTGCGATGCGCTCGCGGTGCTGCGTGGCGTCACCGAACGCGTACTCCAGGCGCTTGGCGCGCTTGAGGTAGAAGTGCGCGTCGTGCTCCCAGGTGTAGCCGATGCCACCGTGGTACTGGATCATCGCGCTGGTCGCGGCACTGGCGGTGTCACCCGCCTTGGCCTTGGCGATGCTGGCGGCCAGCGTCTTGTCCGGCGCGTCGATGTCCTGGGCGTGGGCCGCGTAGAACCCGGCGTGCTCGGCCATCGTCACCGCCAGGTGGATGTCCGCGAGGTCGTGCTTGATGGCCTGGAACGAGCCGACCGGCTTGCCGAACTGGACGCGCGTCTTGTCGTACTCGACCGTGTCCGACAGCGCCTTGCGGGCGATGCCGGCGAGGTCGTTGGCGACGAGCACCGCGGCCCGGTCGACGAGCTCGGCGAGCGGGTTGCCGGCCGTCAGCTTCTCGCCGGCAGCACCCTCGAGGGTGACTGTCGCGAGCCGGGTGGTGCGGTCCAGGACCTCGTGCGGCGTGATGGTCGCGGCAGCCGGGTCGACGAGATACAGCCCGTCCGCCGCGGAGACGACCAGGACGTCGGCCTGGGCGGCGTACTCGACGAGGCCGAGGTCACCGGACAGGGACCCGCCGCTGACCGTGGCGACCGGCTGGTCCTGCGTACCGGGCTTGAGAAGGGCGACCGCGCCCTTGACCTGACCTGACGCGATGCGGGGGAGCCACTTCGCCTGCTGGTCAGGCGATCCGGCGAGACGGACGGCCTCGCCGACGAGGACGGTGCCGAGCCACGGACCGGGGACCGTGCCGGCACCGAAGGCCCGTGCGATGACGGCCGCATCGAGCAGGCCGAGGCCGATGCCGTCGTGCTCCTCGGGCACCATGACCGCCAGCCAGCCCTGCTCGCCGATGGCCTTCCAGAGACCCTCGGGGATGCCGTCCGACTCCGGGCTCTCGTAGAGCTCACGGACCTGCTGCTGGCCGAACCTGTCGCCGAGGTAGTCGCGCACGGCCTCCTGGAGGGCGCGTTGCTCGTCGGTGAGTTGGAACTTCAACGCCGTCTCCTAGCGGGGCAGGCCGAGCACGCGCTCGGCGACGATGGAGCGCTGGACCTGCTGCGAGCCGCCCCAGATGGTGCAGGAGCGCGACCACAGTGACATGGTCGTGAGTTCCTCCAGGGACAGGCCGGGTTGCGGGTCGGGGACCTGGTAGCCCGTCCCCAGCACGGCCTCGTAGGTGTCGCTCACCTTGCGGAAGGTCTCGCTCCACATGATCTTCGTCATGGATGCCTCGAAGCCGAGGTCCTTGCCTTGCGACGTCTGGGTGAGGACGTGCCAGGAGTGGTACTTCAGGCACTCGAGCTCGATCAGGCTGTTCGCCAGCTTCTGCCGGAGCACCGGGTCCTCGACGGCCTTGCCGCTGCCGCGGTCGACCTGCTTGGCGACGTCGACGACGGCGTCCCACTGGCCCTTGAACTCGGTGTACTGGCCGATGGCGGACGAGCCGCGCTCGAAGGAGAGCAGCAGCATCGCGGTCATCCAGCCGTTGCCCTCGCCGCCGAGCACCTCGGTCTGCGGGCAGAGCGCGTCGGTGAAGAAGACCTCGCCGAACTCGCTCTCGCCGGTGATCTGCTTGAGCGGCCGGGCCTCGACGCCGGGCTGGCGCATGTCGACCAGGAGCATCGAGATGCCGGCGTGGCGCTTGCCGCCGTCGGGCGAGCTGGTGCGGGCCAAGGTGAAGATCTTGTCGCCGTGCATGGCGTTGGTCGTCCAGATCTTCTGACCGTTCAGGACGTAGGAGTCGCCCTGCGGCTCGGCCTTCATCTGCAGCGCCGCCAGGTCGGAGCCGGCGCCGGGCTCGGAGAAGCCCTGGCACCAGATGGTCTCGGTGTGCAGCAGCGGCTTGATGATGTCGCGCTTCTGGTCGTCGGTGCCGATCGCCATGACGGTCGGGCCGAGGAACGCGAGGCCGAGCGGGTTGACCGTCCGCGGCGCGTGGGCCTTGGCCATCTCCTCGTCGTAGATCGCCTTCATCGTCGGGGTGCCGCCACGGCCGCCGTACTCGGTCGGCCACTGGATGCCGCAGAAGCCGGCGGCGGCCTTCTTGGCCTCCCAGTCGCGGCGGATCTGGAACTGCTCGTCGTCGCTCTTGGGACGCCACCACTCCACGGTGCGCATCTGCGCTGGGAGGTTCGTGTCGAGCCAGCTACGGAACTCGGACCGGAAGTCCTCGTCCTCCTTGCTGAAGGTCAGGTCCACTGTCTGTGTCCTCCTGTGTGGTCTTCGTCACGCCAAAACCGAATCGCGTTCTACTTTGCCACAATCCCCGGGTGGACCTCGACGCGACCCTCGCCCTTGCCCTCGACCTCGCACACGAGGCGGGTGCGCTGGCCCTGGCGATGCGCGCCGGCATCGGTGTCCTCGAGACCAAGTCCTCGCCGACCGATGTCGTGACGGCCGCGGACAAGGCGGTCGAGGCCCTGCTCGTCGCCCGCATCACGGCCGCCCGTCCCGAGGACGGAATCCTCGGTGAGGAGGGCGCCGGGTCGCCGGGCACGTCCGGCTACCGCTGGGTCGTGGACCCGATCGACGGCACGGTGAACTACCTCTACGGGATCCCGCAGTGGGCGGTGTCCATCGGGGTCGAGGACTCCGCCGGTACGGCCGTCGGCGTCGTCTTCGACCCCGCCAAAGGCGAGCTCTGGCAGGCGGTTCGTGGTTCCGGCGCCTGGCTGAACGGCGTACGCCTGTCGTGCTCGTCGGTCGACTCGCTCGCGGGCGCGCTGGTCGGCACCGGCTTCGGGTACGACGAGAAGCGCCGCGCCGTCCAGGCCCGGCTGCTTCCCTCGCTGCTGCCGGCCGTGCGTGACATCCGCCGCCTGGGGGCTGGCTCCCTCGACCTGTGCTCGGTGGCGGCCGGACGGCTGGACGCGTACTTCGAGCAGGGGCTGTCGCCGTGGGATCTCTCCGCCGGCGGCCTGATCGCCGCCGAGGCAGGCGCCGTCGTCACCGGTCTGCGGGGGCGGCCCGCGGGCTATGACCTGGTCGTCGCGGCCGGACCGGGCGTCGTCGCGGAGCTGCTCGCGCTGCTCGAGGCCGGAGATGCCGATGCCGATCCGCTTACCTGATCGCGCCTTGTGCCGATGAAGACTGCGTGAAGCGCTTCGCCCTCGTCGTGCCCCTGCTCTTGCTGTTCGCCTTCCTGACGCCACCCGCGTCCGCCACCGCCACCTACGACTCGGAGCTCGTGCGTTACACGAATGCCCAGCGCGCCAAGTACCACCTGCCGCCGCTGAAGATCTCGTACTGCCTCAAGGGCCGCTTCGCCGACCCGTGGGCCCGACACCTGGCCGCTCAGCACCAGTTGTCGCACCAGCCGCTTTCGCCGTTCATGTCGTACTGCCACGGCAGCGCCGCCGGCGAGAACATCGCCAAGGCCAACGTCACGCCCGGCCGCATGGTCGAGCTGTGGATGGGCTCGTCGGTCCACCGCGCCAACATTCTGTCCACGAAGTACACCCACATCGGTATCGGGGCCGTTCGCGGCTCGGACCGCCAGGTCTACGCCGTCCAGGACTTCCTCCGCATCTGACGGCGTGCGCTCGTCCACAGGAGGGGCGCGAGGCGTGTCCGGTTTGTCGTAGCGTTCCGGCCCGTGAGACCGCGCTCGGTGACTGCCCCGTTGGTGGCCCTTGCCCTGGCGGCTGCCTGCAGTGGCGGTTCCACGCCCCAGAC
>JAWWOJ010000576.1:0-6110 GCA_033851885.1 Frankiales bacterium
TTTGGACGTGTTCCGCCCAGGGAGTTGGTGACCCGCGACGGTCGCCTAGTCAAGTCGTTGCCGGACGAGGGAGCGTTCAACTTCACAGTGGCTGCGCTTCGTACGACCAAGGGCTGGCTGGTTCGCGCAATTCGGATCAACAAATGAGGCGCACATCGTTGTTGGTGGCGCTGCTACTGCTTGTTGGCGTCAGTACCTCGTTCGGGGCCAGCGCCGACCCTGCACCTGGAACTCCCGAGTACTGCAAGTTGCATCCCCAGGCGCAAGTATGCGGTTACGGCGCGGACAACGGCTTCGTCTTCGGCAGCGGCAATGGCGGCCCCGGGAGTCCCGGTGGGGGTGGGTCGACGGGGGCGGCCGTGGGTTTGGCGGACACGTACACGGTCCACGAGTACGCACCGACCTGCACCGGGAACACGCGGCTGGATGCCAACAAGAGCTGCGGCGGCGCCATGCAGACCTGCCAGCCTGCTGGGCAGGGGTTGGTGCGCTACTGGATCTGGGAGGCGAAGGTCGACCGAAGGACCGGCAAGGTCCTCGACCCGCCGGGCTGGGTGCAGCAGCCGGGGACCGTGTGCTTCGGGCCCGCCCAGCAGGGCGTACCGGCAGCGGCGGCGATCGGCGGGATCTTGGTGCGGGACTTCAAGGACCTGGTGGTCGTGAAGGGCGTCGCGCACGTGGATCCACACGGGTCGACACTGGTCAACTTCGACAACGGGTTCTGGACGGACGCGAAGACCTACGTCCTGGCGCCGGTGCAGATCCTGGGTCACACCGTCGTGGTGACGGCCAAGCCGGAGCGGTTCGACTGGTACTTCGGGGACGGCGCAGTGGCGATGGATGCGGGTCCGGGTCGGCAGGGGGCGACGGACGTGGCGCACACCTACACCGACAAGGGCACGGTGAACCCGTACGTCGTGATCACGTGGTCGGGAACCTTCACCGTGGACGGTGGCGCGGCGCTCGACGTCATCGGCACGGCGACCACGACGGGCGATGGCACACCGCTGCAGGTGAAGGAAGCGAAGGCCCAGCTCGTCAGCGGTTAGAAGATGGATGCTTCGACCGGTCAGGGCGTGTCGCGGTTTCCTTGTTCGGGGCGGGGCGGGTTTTAGAGGACTGAGCGGTAGACCTCGACGGTGCGGGCGGCGATGGCGTCCCAGCCGAAGTCTGAGACGGCCCGCTTGCGACCGGCAGTGCCGAGCTCGGCGGCCCGCGCGGGGTCCTCCAGCAATGGCACGACGGCCTGCGCGAGGCGCTCGTCGAAGCCGTCGCCGAGGTCGACGAGGAAGCCGGAGACGCCATCATCGACGACCTCCGGAATGCCGCCGACGCGGGAGGCGACGACAGCGGTGCCGCAAGCCATGGCCTCGAGGTTGACGATGCCGAGGGGTTCATAGATCGAGGGGCACACGAAGACGGTGGCGAGGGCGAGCACCTCGATGAGCTCGGCACGGGGCAGCATCTCGGAGACCCATACGACACCGGTCCGGGAGGCCTGCAGCTCCTTCATGAGCGAGCCGACCGACGCCGCGATCTCCGGGGTGTCCGGCGAGGAGGCGCAGACGAGCAGCTGGCCCGGCCAGGTGACGGCGGACCGGAGCAGCGCCTCGACGCCCTTCTGCCGGGTGATCCGCCCGACGAAGATGGCGTACGGCTGCGACTCGTCGATACCGAGCCGGGCCAGCACCCCTGTCGAGGGGACCGGCCGGTACTCCTCGGTGTCGATCCCGTTGTGCACGACGTGCAGGCGCGCCGGGTCCAGCTCGGGATAGGCGTCGAGCACCGAGTCCCGCATCCCGTGGGACACGGCGATGACGGCGGCGGCGTCGTGCAGGGCGGCCTTCTCCGCCCAGGAGGAGATCCGGTAGCCGCCGCCGAGCTGCTCGGCCTTCCACGGCCGGTGCGGCTCGAGCGAGTGCGTGGTGACGACGTGCGGTACGTCGAACAGCAGCGATCCGAGGTGGCCGGCCAGGTCGGCGTACCAGGTGTGGGAGTGCAGCACGTCGCAGTCGCCGACGGCATCGGCCATCCGCAGGTCGACCGAGAGGGTCTGCAGCGCGGGGTTCGCGGAGGCGAGGCCCGGATCGGGGGAGTGGACGGTCGCGCCCTCGCCGCCGAAGGAGTGCACGGACACGTCGACCAGGCTCGCCAGCGATCGCGTGAGGTACTCCACGTGAACTCCTGCGCCGCCATAGACCTCCGGCGGCCACTCGCGTGTCAAGATCCCGATGCGCATACCCAGGAAACTATCGGGAGAGGATGAGGCCATGGCAGAACCCCGGGTCCTCGGCATCGTCCTCGCGGGTGGGGAGGGCAAGCGGCTCAACCCCCTGACCGCCGACCGCGCCAAGCCGGCGGTGCCCTTCGGGGGGATCTACCGGCTGGTCGACTTCGTGCTCAGCAACCTCGTCAACGCGAACTACCTGCGGATCGTCGTGCTGACGCAGTACAAGAGCCACTCCCTCGACCGGCACATCACGACGACCTGGCGTATGTCGACGCTGCTCGGCAACTACGTGACACCCGTGCCGGCGCAGCAGCGGCTGGGACCGCAGTGGTTCAGCGGCTCCGCGGATGCCATTCATCAGAGCCTCAACCTGGTGTACGACGAGCAGCCGGAACACGTCGTCGTCTTCGGAGCCGACCACGTCTACCGGATGGACCCGCGGCAGATGGTCGACCAGCACGTCGCCAGCGGCGCCGGGGTGACGGTCGCCGGCATCCGCGTCCCCAGGTCGGAGGCCAAGGGGTTCGGCGTCATCCAGACAGCCGACGGCCGCAACATCGACGCCTTCCTCGAGAAGCCCGACGACCCGCCGGGCCTCCCGGACGACCCGGACACCGTGTACGCGTCGATGGGCAACTACGTGTTCAGCACCGAGGCGCTGCTGGCGGCCGTCAAGCTCGACGCCGGCGACGAGGGCTCGGTGCACGACATGGGCGGCAACATCATCCCGATGCTCGTCAGCAAGGGCGCGGCGCAGGTCTACGACTTCAACGACAACGACGTTCCGGGGTCGACCGAGCGCGACCAGCACTACTGGCGCGACGTGGGGACGCTCGACGCCTACTACGACGCCCACATGGACCTCGTGTCCGTGCACCCTGTCTTCAACCTCTACAACCGCAAGTGGCCGATCCTGTCGAGTGTCCCGGCGCTGCCTCCGGCGAAGTTCGTGCACAGCGAACCAGGGAGGGTGGGGACGGCAGTCGACTCACTGGTGAGCCAGGGCGTGATCGTGTCCGGAGCCAACGTCCGCAAGTCGATCCTCAGCCCCGGAGTGCGGTTGCACAGCCGCGCCGAGGTCGAGGCGTCCGTGCTGATGCACAACGTCGACGTCGGTCAGGGCGCGGTCGTCCGCAACGCCATCCTCGACAAGAACGTCGTGGTCTGGCCGGGCGCCAAGATCGGCGTCGACCCCGACGAGGACCGGGCCCGCGGCTTCACCGTCACCGACTCGGGAATCGTGGTCCTCGGCAAGGGCGAGCAGGTGCTCGCGTAGCCCTTGAGGCTAGGACGCGACAGTGAGCTGGACCTCGATGTTGCCGCTGGTGGCGCGCGAGTAGGGGCACACCTGATGCGCCTTCTCCATGAGCTCGTGACCGGCCGTCGCGTCGAGGTTCGGGAACCGTCCCTCGAGGGTGACCGCGAGGCCGAACGCCTGGCCGTCGATGCCGAGCGACACGTGCGCGGTGATCGAGGAGCCGTCGACGTCCATCTTCTCCATGCCGGCGACCCGCTTCAGTGCCGAGTGGAAGCACGCCGAGTAGCCGGCGGCGAACAGCTGCTCCGGGTTCGTGAAGTCGCCGCCCGGGCCGCCCAGCTCCTTCGGCATGGCGAGCATCAGGTCCAGGACGCCGTCATCGCTGACGACCTCCCCCTCTCGGCCACCACGAGCCGTGGCTGCCGCTGTGTAGAGCACGTCCACCATCGAGGATCCCCTTAGCAGTCGGTGCTGCAGGGTGGCACATCCCCCAGCTGCCGGTGCTGCGCGGCCACCGCCGCGCCCGGCGACTTCTGGCCGCCGGCCCGCCACGAGTCCAGGTACGGCCACGGGTAGACCTCGCCCCGGCGCACCCACCAGACGCCGGGCCGGGTCGGCCAGGAGATGCCGTAGTGCTGGTGGGTCGCGCCACCACGGGCGTCACCGGAGTTGCCGACCCGGCCGATGAGCTGCCCGGCCGTGACCCGCTGGCCGGCCCGGACGTAGAGGGCGGACAGGTGCGAGCCGT
Organism: Frankiales bacterium; assembly: GCA_033851885.1. Lineage (GTDB taxonomy): Bacteria > Actinomycetota > Actinomycetes > Mycobacteriales > SCTD01 > RYN-111. The sequence continues at coordinate 4,237 of JAWWOJ010000576.1, forward strand.
AGTAGCGGACGCCGTCGTCACCGACGAGGGAGTACGAGACGCCGCCCCGCTCCGAGCCGCGGTTCGTGGAGCTGTTCCAGACGTCCTTCGTGCTGACCTCGTCGATGCGGCCGCTCGTCGTCGCGACGATCGCGCAGCCCTTGGCCGCGAACATGTCGGTCGCGGGATAGTCGTGGTGGCTGTGGCCGTAGCTCACCGTGCAGCCGCGGATCGGGAAGACGTACCGGGCTGCGGTGTGGGTGGGGGCGGGCGGCTGGCTGGGGGTGACCGGCTTGAGGGTGGTCTCGCTCGGCGGGTGGGTCGGCTTGACGATGAGCGCCGGCGCCGGCGAAGGAGTGGGTGACGGGGTCGGGCTCGCGGTCGGTGACGACGAGGGCGTGACGGCAGGTGCCGCAGCCGGATGGCTGCCGCTCCCGCACGCCGCGGCGAGCAGCAGGGCGATCAGGGCAAACGGGACTCTCACCGTGCCAGCGTAGGGTCGTCCGTGTGCCTCGAGCCCTCATCGCAGCCGTTTGCCTCCTGTCTCTCACCGGCTGCACAGGTACCGCCAAGAAGGTCACACCGGCCCCCAGCCCGACGATCGGGGACGTGCGGGTCTACACCGACCTGAGCCACGTCCACCTGACGAAGGGCGAGTACGGCATCACGTATCCGCAGTCGCCGCCGGTCGGGGGTGCGCACAGCCCGGTGTGGCTGAAGTGCAAGGCCTACAGCGTCGAGTTGCCGAAGGTGAACGCCGTCCACTCCCTCGAGCACGGCGGCATCTGGGTCACGTACCAGCCGGCGCTGCCGGCGGCGCAGGTGACGACCCTCGACCAGCTGGTCGGGGTCAACGAGGAGTTCGTCATGGTGAGCCCGTACGCGGACCAGGCGAGCCCGGTCGTGGTGACCGCGTGGGGCCTGCAGCTGGACGTGCAGACCGCGGACGACCCACGGATCGTGCAGTTCATCCGGACCTATGCCGGCGGTGACCAGGGCGGCGAGAAGGGTGTCGGTTGCGCGTCGACCGGCGCGACCCTGGAGCAGGCGCTCAGCTTCGACCAGCAGAACCAGTAGCCCGCAGCCGCTCCGTCAGGATCGTCGGGTCCAGGTGCGCTGCCACGGTCGTGGCGAGCCAGTCGGCGATCAGGTCACCGAGCCGGCGCGGCTCGGTGAGGTGCGGGAAGTGACCGCTCCCGGGGAACTCGACGTAGCGCGCGGAGGGCAGCTGGTCGGCGAGCGCCCGACCGTGGGCGACGGGCAGGATCGCGTCCTTGGCGCCCCAGACCACCAGCAGCGGCAGGTCCGCCGCGAGGTAGAGCCGGTCGCGGCCGTCGACCCGCTGCCCGCTGATGTCGATGACCGAGCGCGCGGTGTGGACGAAGGCGGAGCGGGTCGACGGGTCGCCGAGGGAGCCGAACCCGACGAGCGCCTCGTGGAGACCGGCGGGTACGAAGCGACCGACCGCCTGGTCGAGGCGCCGACCCGCAGAGCGGACCCACGAGCCGGCGATGACCGGCAGCACGAGCTCGGAGCCGGGCAGGGTCGCGGCGCGCAGGAACACCGAGACCTCGCGGCCGAGGCCGCCGGAGCTGACGAGCGCGAGCCGCTCGACGCGCTCCGGGAACTGGTAGGCGAACTGCATGGCGATGCCGCCGCCGAGCGAGTGGCCGACCAGCGACACCCGGTCGTGCCCGAGCGATGCGAGCAGGTCGCGGATGCCGCAGGCCTGCGCACCGAGTGAGTAGTCGCCGCGCGGCTTGGCGGACAGCCCGTGGCCGAGCAGGTCGGGTGCGATGACCCGGAAGCGGTCGCCGAGGATGGCCATGACCTGTTCCCACTGCGCGGCGCGGGACGCGATGCCGTGCACGAGGGCGACGACGGGGCCGGTCGTG
>JAWWOJ010000578.1:0-11202 GCA_033851885.1 Frankiales bacterium
GGTGTCGTCACCGAACCGACCGCGGCGGCCAGCCGGTTGCCGAGGTCCGCGCGCGAGGCTTCACTCATCTGGGCTGCCCGCATGAGGAAGCTGCGCACCGACAGCGCCAGGTCGTCGGGGAGTCGGGAGAGGTCGAGGCGCTGCGCCCAGCCGACCAGCGGCGGGGGCATGACGGGGTAGAAGGTGTGCGAGCCGGACACCCGCTCCTGGATGACGATGGTGCCGGCTGCCAGGTCTCCGAGGCGCTTGCCGTGGCTGCTGACGAGCGACGAGATGACGCCGGCGCTGTAGAGCGTCACGCCGGGTCGCTCGACGATGAAGCCGATGAGGCCACGCACAAAGGCCTGCCGGAAGCCGATCGGTCCGGCATCGTCGCGGACGACCCGCAGACCGAGGGCGGCCTTGCCGAGAGTCTTGCCCTTCCACAGCGTCTCCGACAGCACGGGGTAGACAAGCCCGATAGCGACGATCAGCACGATGATCTCGGCGGCAGCGGCGGCCTGGTTGGCTGCGCCGACCAACCCGAAGACGATGGAGGCCAGGAAGAACAGCCCGAACTGCACGAGTCCGTCGAGGAACGCCGCGACGAGCCGAGAGGGCAGCGCGGCCTCGCGGAGGTCGAGCGCGACCGCCTCGCCGGTCACGAGCTGCGACACCCGACGTCCCCTTCCTGACAGCAGCGAAGCACCTAGTCTGCCCTTTCGTGGACCTCGACGTGTTCGTCTCGCGGCACAGCGTCGAGTGGGCCCGGCTCGAGCAGCTGATCCGCCTCGCCTCCAAGCCGCGCCGCCTGTCGGGCACCGAGGTCGACGAGCTGGTGGAGCTCTACCAGAGGACGGCCACGCACCTCAGCGTGGTGCAGAGCAACGGTGGCGACCCGGTCCTCGTCGGACGGCTCTCCTCGATCGTCGCCAGAGGCCGCAGCGCGGTCACCGGCACCCGACGTGGGGCCGTGCGGGACGTCGTGCGCTTCTTCACCGTCGACTTCCCCGCGGTGCTCTACCGGGCGCGGTGGTGGTGGCTCGGGGCGACCGCGTTCTTCCTCCTCGTGAGCATCGCCTGGACGGTCTTCCTGCTCACCCATCCCGACCAGCGCAACCAGATCGCGTCGCCCGATGCGGTGCAGCAGCTCGTCAACCACGACTTCCAGGACTACTACACGCAGGCTCCCGCCCACGACTTCGCGGCAAAGGTCTTCACCAACAACGCCTTCCTCGCCCTGCTGACGATCGGGAGCGGACTGCTGCTCGGCATCCCGATCGTGTTCCTGCTCTACCAGAACGCCCTCAACGTCGCCGTGGACGCGTCGTTGCTCATCGCGGGCCATCGCACGGGGCTGTTCTTCGGCCTGATCATCCCGCACGGCCTGCTCGAGCTGACGACGATCTTCGTCTCCGCCGGCCTCGGCATGAAGCTCGGCTGGACCGTCGTCGACCCTGGCCGGAGAACGCGCGCCCAGGCGCTGGCCGAGGAGGGCCGGGCGCTCGTCATCGGCGGCATCGGCACGACAGTCATGCTGCTCATCAGTGGCCTCATCGAGGCGTTCGTGACCCCGAGCGGGCTGCCCACCTGGGCCCGCATCGGGATCGGCGTGCTAGCCGAGTGCGGCTTCCTGCTCGTGGTGTTCGTCCTGGGCCGGCGGGCCGTGCAGGCCGGCGTGACCGGCGATCTCGACCTCGAGCGCCGCGGCGACACCCTCCCGACCTCCGGTTAGAGACGGCCGGCTGCCTTCAGCGACAGGTAGGCGTCGGCGACGTGCGAGGCAAAGATGTCTGGGACGGCGTCGATGACCTCGACGCCCTTGCGACGCAGCTCGGCGGTCAGTGCCCGCCGGTCCGCCTGCGCCTTCTCCGCGGCCGCGGCGGCATAGACGGCGTCGACGTCGGCGCGACCGGCCGCGAGGTCGTCGAGCCGGCTGTCGCCGACGCTCGCGAGGACGACCGTGTGCCGGCTGGTCAACGACGACAGCACCGGCAGCAGCCCCTCGCGCAGCGGGGCCGCGTCCAGCGCGGTGAACAGCACGACGAGGGACCTGCGGCGGCTCCGTCGCAGCACTTCGGAGACGAGCCGGCGGTTGTCGGTCTCCACCAGCGCGGGCTCGAGGACCGCCATCGCATCGACCATCCGGCCGAGCAGCACCTCCCGCCCGGCGCCCTCGACGGTGGCACGCACCTCCCGGTCGATCGCCAGCACGTCGACCCGGTCACCGGCACGCGAGGCGAGGGCACCGAGGAGAAGGGCGGCGTCGAGGGCCAGATCGAGACGGGGGACGTCGCCGATGCGGGCGGCCGAGGTGCGGCCGGTGTCGAGCACGACCAGGAGCCGGCGGTCGCGCTCGGGTCTCCAGGTGCGGACGACGACGTCGGCCTTCCGAGCGGTGGCCCGCCAGTCGATCGAGCGGACGTCGTCCCCGTCGACGTACTCCCTGAGCGAGTCGAACTCGGTGCCCTGGCCACGGGTCCGGGCCAGCAGCTGCCCGTCGAGCTGGCGCAGCTTGTCGAGCTTCTCGGGCAGGAACTTCCGGGACGTGAACGGTGGCTGCACCCGCACCCGCCAGGGGACCTCGTGACGCCCCTGCCGGCCGGCGAGGCCGAGCGGTCCCAGCGCCCGCACGGTGAGGCGGTCCGGCGTCCGGTCGCCGCGGCGGGTGGGGTGGAGAGTCGTCGTGAAGACCCGCCGCTCACCCGCCGGGATGCGCAACCGGTGGGTGCGCGGTCCGGCGCCGGCCGAGGGCACCCAGGCGTCGCGGAGCTCGCCGCGCAGCCGCCGGCGGGTGGCATTGACGACCGACAGCTGCACCTCGGCCGACTCGCCCAGCCGGCAGGCCGTGATGCCGGAGCGGGTCACCTGCAGTCGGCGTACGGGTGCCGCGAGGAGCACGTCGACGGCCAGCAGGACGAGCAGCACCGCAGCCGTACCGAGGGCTGTCGCCAGGTGCGGCGACGCGATGACGGGCAGCAGGCCGAGCAGCGCCAGCACCGCAGCCCGACCCGTGACGGCCATCTCCCCGGGCCCGGGCTAGCGGGGCACGGGCACGGTCGCCAGCACGCCCTCGAGCACGGCATCGCTCGACACGCCCTCGAGCTCGGCCTCGGGCCGCAGCGCGACGCGGTGACGCAGCGTGGGGCGGGCCAGTGCCTTGACATCGTCCGGTGTCAGATAGTCGCGCCCGGACAGCCAGGCCCAGGCCTTCGCGGGGGCGAGCAGGGCGGTCGCACCACGCGGGGAGGCGCCGAGCTGCAGCGACGGCGACGACCGCGTGGCACGGCAGATGTCGACGACGTACTCCAGCACCTCTGGCGCGACGGTGAGCGCGGCGACCTGCTTCCGGCCGGCGACCAGGTCGGCCGCAGTGGCGACGGGCCTGAGCGCCGACAGGTCTCGCGGGTCGAAGCCGGAGTTGTGGGCCTCGAGGACCCGTACCTCGTCTGCCCGCTCCGGAAGCGGGACCGTCAGTTTCAGCAGGAACCGGTCGAGCTGGGCTTCTGGCAGCGGGTAGGTCCCCTCGTACTCCACGGGGTTCTGCGTCGCGATGACGACGAACGGGTCAGGCAGCAGGCGTGGGTCGCCGTCGACCGTGACCTGCCGCTCCTCCATCGCCTCGAGCAGCGCGGCCTGCGTCTTCGGGGGCGTGCGGTTGATCTCGTCTGCGAGCAGCAGGTTGGTGAAGACCGGCCCTTCGCGGAAGGAGAAGGCCGCGGTGCGGGCGTCGTAGACGAGCGACCCCGTGACGTCACCGGGCATGAGGTCGGGGGTGAACTGCACGCGCTTCGTGCCGAGGTCGAGGGAGGCGGCGAGCGAACGGACGAGCAGGGTCTTCGCCACACCCGGGACGCCCTCCAGCAGCACGTGCCCGCGGCACAGCAGCGCGACGACGAGCCCGGTCACCGCGGCGTCCTGCCCGATGACGGCCTTGCCGACCTCGGACCGGAGCGCGAGCAGCGCCCCGCGCGGGTCTCGCGCGGCAGCAGTACGACGACGAGGGGTCGTCACGAGCCAGACACCTCCAGGGCCAGGGCATCGAGGTCGCGGGCGAGCCGCACGAGTGCGGCGTCGTCCACCGGTGGGGGACCGTACAGGAGGGTGTGCACCTCCGCGGCCGGCCGCGACGTGCGGCGGGACACCAGGTCGACCAGCGACTCCGGCGTGGGGTGCCGGCCTGCGCCGAGCCGCCCGCCGATCCGGTGCGACGCCCCGCTGCGCAGCGCCTCGGCCGCCGACCCGCGGGCGCCCGCGGCCCGGTACAACCGGCCCCGCCCCTCGACCGTTTCCGCGGCGCGGACCACGACCGGGAGCGGCTCGGGCACGACCCGGCCGAGCCGTCGGCCGCGCCAGGCGATGACGAGCACGGCGACGACGAGCAACCACCGCTCCGCCGGCGCGACCCAGCCCGGGAGCAGCTCGCCGAAGCTCTTGGCGTGCCGCCCGCCGACCGCCGTGCGGTTCGGGTCGGGCACCAGCCAGCGCACGGTCTTGCCCTGACCGAGCAACTGCAGCCCGAGCTCGGCGTTGCCGTCGTCACCGAGTCGCTGGTTGGTCAGCGCCTTGCCGCTGCCGAGCAGCACGAGATCCTGGTCGGGGAGGTGCACCAGCGTGCGGTCGTAGCAGAGCTGGGCGTGCGGGTCGACGGCCGTGAACCTGTCGCCGCCGGTCCGCACCGTGCGGGACGCGACGGCGGGGCCGTATCCGCAACCCGGGTCGCGCCGGCCCTCCGACACGACCCCGTCGAGCCGGACCTGCACCCCCAGCAGCACGACGGTCGCCGGGTCCGCGACGAGGACCAGCCGGACGCCCGCGCCCTGCAGGTCACTGAGCTCCTCGGGCGACAGCAGCGACGGGTCGGACACGAAGATGGTCGCGTCGTGGGGCAGGTTGCGGGTCGTGGTGGGGATGTCGCCGGTGCGCTGTACGTCGACGCCCTGGTCGCGCAGCAGCGTGGCCAGGGCACGGCCGCCCGCCGGCTCGTACGAGTCAGGGTCGAGCGAGCCGCTGCGCCCGACCCCCGACGTGAGCACGAGCAGCAGCAGCACGAGCACGAGCGCCGCGCCGAGCAGCAGCAGCCCCCGGTGGCGCCGGACCCAGGCCCATGGCGTCAGGCCGGCCGCGGAGACAGGTTCGGACAGGGGTAAGGGGGGAGCCTCGGCGAGGTCGGCGAGCAACGTCATGCGCGGACCATCCGGGCCTCGCGCACTGCCCGGTCGACCTCGACGAGCACCGCATAGCTGGACGCGTCCGCGATGCGCCCGCCGTACCAGACGTCGTCGAAGACCTGGACCCCGCGCCGCAGCGGAGCGGCGACGGCCGCGACCGCCGTGCCGGCTTCCCGCGCGAGCTCGTCGGCCGTGCGGCCGGGACGGTGGTCGAGCACGCCGCGGCTCTCGAGCTCGCGCGCGACGGCTCGCAGCCGCTCTCGGACCGCGTCGGCCCACCGCGCGGCGGTGGCCGCCTGCTCGGCGCGGGCCCGGTGGTCCTCGGCCGTCATCGATGCGTCCCCTTCGAACAAGGCGCCCTCGATGCGTCCCAGACCGGACGGCCGGGTCCGCCACACCACCAGCGCGATGAGGCCCCCGATCAGGAGCACGACGACCACCAGGCCCAGCGCCCCTCCGGGCACCACGGCGGTGGCCTTCGTCAGCGCCTTGTCGATCTGCTCGAAGAGCCAGTTGAGGGCCCGGTAGGTCCAGGGCGGCTTGGCGTCCTGGTAGGGCCTGCGGGACAGTTCGTCCCGGGCGGCGCGCTGCGCGGCCCCCCGGTCCAGGCCGGTGCCGTCGACGAGCGGGATCACGCGCCGGTCGCGGCAGAGGTGCTCGGCAGCGCGGCCGCGGACTGCAGCGCCACGTCGAGGCCCTCGGTGCGCATCCGCAGGTCGACGTACAGCAGGGCCCGGAAGCCGGCGGAGTAGGGGGCGATGAGGGTCTGGGCGATGCCGCTGACGATCGCCGAGACGATGAAGAACGTCGTGCCCAGCGTGGTCGCGCCGGTGGTGAACAGCGGCAGCTCCGCAACGAGGACCACGGGGATGACGAGGATGCTGGAGAGCAGCGTCGTGATCAGCCAGCACAGCGCGAGCAGCAGAAAGGTCCGCCAGAAGCTCCGCATCACCAGGACGCGGCTGCGACGCAGCGCGGCGAAGACGCCGACGCGCTCGAGGACCAACGGCGCCGGCGCGAGGGCCAGCACGCACCACAGCCAGACCTCGAGCGGCAGCACAGCCAGGATCAGCAGCAGCGCGATCGGGCTGACGGCGATCACCAGCACGACGACGACCGCGATCGGCGCGACGAAGATGACGCCCTTCATGAAGGCCACCCCGAGCAGCGCCCACAGCCGCGGCCGGGTGGCGGTCCAGGCGTCGTGCACGGTCGCCGGCCGGCCGTGGACGGCTCGTCTCACGACAGTGACGAGGGCGCCGGTCAGCATGGCGCCGCCGAGGACGTTGAGCACGGTGCCCGGCAGGCTCGAGGCGTCGTAGCTGCTGCTGAAGCTCCCGTCCGACGTGGTTGTCGTGGACAGGGCCTGACTGCGCTGGAACACGAGGATGAAGGCGATGTTGATCAGCGCCACGACGGTCGAGACCACGGCCGACAGGGCCAGCGTCGGCTTCGGGTAGCGCCGGATGACCTTGACACCGCCGTCGAGGATCTCACCGACCCCGAGCGGACGGAGCGGCACGACCCCCGGCATCGGGGACCACGCCGGACCCCACCCCTGCCAGCCGCCCGGCTGCGGGGGCGGCGCCGGCGGCGGTGCCTGCGGGTAGCTCGGCGAGTACGTCGGGGGCTGCCAGCTTCCTGGGGCGCCGCCGGGCGAGGTCCAGTCGCCGCCGGAGTCCGTCATCGGCCCATCGTTTCACGCCACGCCTCTCGGCATCACAGACGCGTGCGGGCGGCGGGTGCCACGATGGACTCATGCCCCCTGCCCGTCCCACGACTGCCCGGGTCCTCGTCGTCGACGACGACCCGGCCTTGGCCGAGATGCTCGGCATCGTGCTGCGAGGGGAGGGCTTCGAGCCCGCGTTCGTCTCGGACGGTGACGCCGCGCTGGGCGCCTTCCGGCGGGAGAAGCCGGACGTCGTCCTGCTCGACCTCATGCTGCCGGGCACCGACGGGATCGAGGTCTGCCGGCAGATCCGGGCGGAGTCGGGGGTGCCGATCGTGATGCTCACCGCCAAGGGCGACACCGACGACGTGGTCCGGGGCCTGGAGTCCGGCGCCGACGACTACCTCGTCAAGCCGTTCAAGCCCAAGGAGCTGGTGGCGCGGGTACGAGCCCGGCTCCGCAGCCACGACACCGAACCCGAGACCCTCACGATCGGACCGCCCGAGGACGCGGTCACGATCGACGTCCCCGGCCACGTGGTCTCGCGGATCGACGCCGCGATCCTGCTCACGCCGCTCGAATTCGACCTCTTGCTCGCCCTCGCCCGCCGACCGAAGACGGTCTTCACGCGGGAGGTCCTGCTCGAGCAGGTCTGGGGCTACCGGCACGCCGCCGACACCCGGCTCGTCAACGTCCACGTGCAGCGGCTGCGGGCCAAGGTCGAGCGCGACCCTGAGCATCCGACCGTGGTCCTCACGGTCCGCGGCATCGGCTACAAGGCAGGTCCCGGCTGAGCATCGTGCGCCGTCTGGTCCGACGCGCGTCCCAGCGGTGGCGGCGGTCGGCGCAGACCCGCGTCGTGGTCAGCACCATGGTCGGCAGCGCCGTCGCCGTCATCTTGCTGAGCACCCTGCTCATCGGGCAGGTCGGCCGCGGGCTCGTGAGCGCCCGGACCCGGGCAGCGCTGGTCACGGCCCAGTCCGGCATCGTCAAGGTCGAGGACGAGATCAGCCCGGCACCGATCTCCCAGGGCCAGGCACCCTCGGTGGAGTCGCGGCTGCAGACGATCGCCAAGGAGCTCTCGGACGCCGGTCAGGTCGGCAACCAGTACCAGATCCTGCTGGTCCGGGCAGACGGCAGCGGCACGACCTACGCGACGGCCGGCACCCGACCCGTCGACGTGCCGCCTGATCTGCAGCGGCAGCTCGATCGCTCGGGCCTCGCCTACTCCTATGTCCACGGCACGACCGACCGGCTGGTGGTCGGGGGCGTGATCGACACGACGCTGGGTGACTTCCGGCTCTACCACTTCTTCCCGCTCTCCTCGGAGCAGTCGACCCTCAGCCTGGTACGACGCACGACCGCCATCGTCGGAGGACTGCTGGTCCTGCTGCTGCCGCTGATCGTCTACCTGGTGCTGCGGCAGGTGGTGCGCCCCGTGCGCGAGGCGGCCCGCACCGCGGAACGCCTCGCACTGGGAGATCTCGAGGAGCGGATGCACGTGCGCGGCGAGGACGAGCTCGCGCAGCTGGCGACGACGTTCAACTCGATGGCGGTCGCGCTGCAGAAGCAGATCCGTCAGCTCGAGGACCTCAGCCGGGTCCAGCGCCGGTTCGTCGCGGACGTCACGCACGAGCTGCGGACCCCCATCACGACCGTGCGGATGGCGGCCGATGTGCTCCACGAGGCCCGCACCGACTTCCCGCTCGCCGCCGCGCGCAGCGCCGAGCTGCTGCAGAACGAGCTCGGCCGCTTCGAGCGGCTGCTCTCGGAGCTGCTCGAGATCTCCCGCTACGACGCCGGCGATGCACAGGTCGACACCGAGCCCACCGAGCTGGTCGCCTTGACCCACCGGGTCGTCGACGCAGTCCGGCCGCTGGCCGAGCGCAAGGGCAGCGACCTCGTCGTCCACGGCCGGGCGCCGGTCGTGGCGGAGATCGACCACGTGCGCATCGAGCGGGTCGTGCGCAACCTCGTCGTCAACGCCATCGAGCACGGCGAAGGGCGGCCGGTCGAGATCCGGGTCGCCGCGGACGACCGCTGCGTCGCGGTAACGGTGCGCGACTCCGGGGTGGGCCTGCGGCCGGGTGAGGACCAGCTGGTGTTCACCCGCTTCTGGCGTGGCGATCCGTCCCGCGCCCGGTCGACCGGCGGCACCGGTCTCGGCCTGGCCATCGCCCGCGAGGACGCTCGCGCGCACGGAGGAGCGCTCGAGGCGTGGGGCGCGCCCGGCCGGGGTGCGGTCTTCCGCCTCACCCTGCCGCTCCGCCCCGGTGAGGAGCTGCTCGGCAGCGCGCTGCCGCTCGGACCCGAGCGGACTCGGGCATGAGGCGACTCGGCGCGGCCGTGCTCGTGCTCGCCACGGCCTGCTCGCTACCCCTGCCGAGCGGCGTGCACACGCCGTCCGGCGTCAAGGACCAGGGTCAGTCGGCCGAGCTGCAGGTCCTGCCGCCCGGGCCCACGGCAGGGCAGAGCCAGACGGCGACGGTCATCGGGTTCCTCGCGGCGCAGGCCAGTCCTGCGGGGGATTATGCGATTGCCCGGCAGTTCCTCACGGGCGACGCGGTGCGGTCCTGGTCGCCCGCCACCGGCGTCCGGGTCTACCTGCCGGACACCGAGAAGGTCGACCTCAACCAGAACGACACCTCGGTGTCGGTGCAGGTCCGGCTGACGACCATCGCCACCGTCGACCGCACGGGGCACTACCAGGTGGCCTTAGGACGGCCGAACGACTTCTCGAACGACTTCTACGGCCTCACCAAGACCCTCGCCGGCTGGCGGATCAGCTCTGTCCCGGATGGGGTGGGGCTCCAGCTGTCGCAGATCGACCTGCAGCGCACCTTCGCGGCGCGCAACATCTACTACCTCGCACCTCAGCTCCACCCGGCCGACCCGCGGCACGTCGTCCCCGATCGGGTGTTCCTCCCGGCGGGGCCGGCCCTCGATGAGGCGCTCGTGCGGCGCATGATGGCGCCGGCCAGCGTCGGGCTGCTCGACAGCGTCGATGGCCTGAGCGCCCCCGCCCTCACCGTGCTGTCGGTGGGCCGCTCCCGGGCCGGCGTCGTGACCGTCACCCTGTCCGACGAGGCCCTCGGGCTCGGCACCACCGACCTGCAGGACCTGTTCGCACGCACGGTCTGGACGCTGCGACAGGACGTGCAGTTCACCGGCCTGCTCCTGCGGACCACGAGGGGCGTGCTGCGGCTCGCCGGCCGGCCGCAGGTGCAACCGGCCACTGCCTGGCAGTCCTACGACCCGGACGGCCTGGCTGCGGATCCGCCGTATTTCTACGTCGCCGGGCACCGCCTGCACGGATCGATCTCGCACGCGGCACTGACCTCAGGAAGCGTCCGGGTCGACCACGTCGCGGTGAGCCCGCGGGGTGACCGGGTCGCCGTCCTGGGCCAGTCCACGGGTGGCCAGGTCGAGGTGTCCCTCGGCAGCACCCGCACGTTCGGTGTCACGCGTAGGGCGGTGGCGCCCGGCCTGTCGTCGCCGACCTGGGGCTCGGGCGAGGAGGGCCTCTGGATGCTCCAGGGGAGCGACCGGGTCGTCCAGCTCGGCTCCGGGTCATCCCTGCAGACCGTCTCGATGCCCGGCCGGCCAGCGGGTCCGATCACCTCACTGTGCCTGTCGCGCGACGGAACCCGTGCGGCGCTCATCATCGCCGGCACCGTCTACGTGAGCCGGGTCCTCTGGAGCGCGGGTGTGCCCAGCCTGGTCGACGCGCACCCCGTGGCCTCGAGCGGCGCTCCTCAGCAGGTCGTCTGGTCGACGCCGACGGAGCTGGTCGTGCTCGAGGTGGGGGAGCAGGGCGCCCGCGCCGTCCAGCGGGTCGCCGTCGACGGTTCATCGCCGACGGCCGTCTCGGTCGGCCTGCTCACCCCGACCGCCGTGGCCGCCGCCGGTACGACGCTCATCGTGGCCTCCGGCGGTGCCCTCTACGCCGTTGCCCAGGCCGTGCCCAAGCGCAAGGCGGTGGGCACGAACCCGGTCTTCCCCGGGTAGTCCACAGCCCCGCCACCGCCCGCGCCGGGACCCCAGGGCGTGCCGCAGGATGCCTGTGTGCTGTCTGCGCTGCTCGACCTCGTCCTGCCCCGCACCTGCTGCGGCTGCGACGTCACCGGCTCCCTGCTGTGCCCGTCGTGCCGGGGCCTGCTGGACGCGCCGCCCCTGGGTCGGGTCTGTCCGACGCCCTGCCCCGAGGGCCTTCCGAGGGTGGTCGCGTTCTCGTCGTACGAAGGCGAGGTGAAGCGACTTCTCCTGGCGCACAAGGAGAAAGGCCAGCTCGGACTCACCCGTCCGCTCGGGTGGGCGTTGGCTGCCGCGGTGCGCGGCGACGACCTCGGCGCGGTCGTGCTGTGCCCGGTGCCGAGCTCGCGG
>JAWWOJ010000585.1:0-5270 GCA_033851885.1 Frankiales bacterium
TCGGTTGCGAAGCTCACCGGCAACCGCCTTGGCCTCGGAATCGGAATCGGCACCAGCCCGTACCCCGACGACTACCTGATGGCCGGCGTCGACCCGGCCCACAAGGGCGCGCGCATGGACGAGGCCATCGAGGTCTTCCGGGGACTGGAGTCCGGCGAGTTCTTCGAGTTCCACGGACGCTTCTACGACGTCCCCTCCTTGAAGGTGTGCCCGGTTCCGACCCGGCCCGTGCCGCTATTAATCGGTGGCCACTCGGAGGCTGCTCTGCAACGGGCGGCGACGAAGGGCAACGGATGGATGCACGCGGGCGGGCCCAACGACCTACTCGAGTCGATGCTCGGGAAGTTGCACTCCTTCCGCGCCGAGGCAGGAAAGGCCCACGAGCCCTTCGAGATTCATGCTGCCAGTCCGGATGCGCGCACCGTTGACGGGTGCAAGCGCCTCGACGACATGGGCGTGACGGACGTGGTGGTCGGCTTCCGCAACCCCTACGTGAAGGGGGATGACACACAGCCTCTGGCGGATAAGCTGGTCAGGCTCGAGCGGTTCGCAGAAGACGTCATCAGCAAGGTCAACCCCTGAGGCGGCACGATGCGGACCTTCTTTTACTTCGACTGGCGCACGTGGTGGACGATGATCCGCTTGGTCCGCCGCGAGGAGGATCCCGGCCGACGCCGCCGCCAATACCGCACGCTGTGTGTCGTCGTACCGGCCCTGGCAGTCCTGCACTCGGTGACGTTCGCGCTCGACCCCATCCTCTTCCCGTCTCTGCGACGCACCGAAGTCCGCCAGCCAGTCTTCATAGTGGGTCACGCGCGTAGCGGTACGACATACCTGCACCGCATGATGGCGAACGATCCCCGGTTCTCCTACGTGCTGCTGTGGGAGATGTTCTTCCCCTCGCTCCTGGAGAAGAAGGTGCTCAGGGCAGTGCTGCGCTGGGACCAGCGGCTGGGCGGTCGGCTCCGCAGGCGCATCGACGCCCTCGACGAGCGGCTCTTCAGCAAGAGCCAGAGCGTCCACGAGTCAGGGCTTTTCGCGCCGGAGGAGGACGAGTTCCTCCTGACGATGTCGTGTGCGTCGGGCTTTTGGGTTGTGCAGTTCCCGTACGTCGACGAGCTGGACTTCTACTACGTCGACGACCGGTGGCCCGCGCCCAAGCGGCGCCGCGTCATGCAGTTCTATAAGGAGTGCGTCCGTCGCCAGCTGGCTCTCAACGGTGCTGGGCTGACGCACCTGTCCAAGGCCCCGATCCACTGCGGCCGGGTCGAGAGTCTGATCCAGACCTTTCCCGACGCCCGCTTCGTTGTGCCGGTGCGCAATCCCTACGAGACAATTCCGAGTTTCCTCAAGCTGATGCAGATTGCCTGGTCGGCGCGCAAACGGTCCGAGAAGGACATGCGGGACTCGTTTCAGTCCTTCGTGAACTCGTCCTACCACTACTACCAGCACCCGCTGGATGTATTGGACGACCACCCGGAGGTCCCGAGCATGATCGTGGACTACAGCGACCTCGTGACCGACCCGGCCGGCACGGTGCACCGGGCGTACGCCGAGCTCGGGATGGACATGGTGCCGGAGCAGGAGAAGGCGCTGGCCGACGAAAAGGGCCGCGAATACCGGTCCGGGCACACCTACAGCCTCGAAGAGTTCGGGCTCGAGGCCGACGAAATCCGCACGCGCCTGGCGCCGCTGTTCGAACGCTTCGGATGGGAGTCGGACCGTGTCGGCTGAGCACGCCGACGCACTGCGCGCGGCCTGGGACGAGATGATCGACCGGCTCGGTCAGGCGCGCGAGGCACTCGAGTCCCCCCAGCTGCACGCACCGCCAGAGGCCGGGCCGCGCGACCTCGCGGAGGGCTACCGCTACCTCATGGGCTTCGTGCACTCGGCCGTCGAGCGAGCCTTCTTCGGGGACCCCGCCTTCCCGTACTTCCGCCGGAGCCTCCAGGTACTCGATAAGGCCACCATCGACAACGCCGACGCCATGTACCTGTCGACCCCGGTCGACGGCCGGTACTCCTACCGGATCACCGGTCACGTGCAGGACTCTCGACATTGGCGCGGGGAGGCGCCGGCACCGTCTGGCCCTATCGCGCCCCAGTACGTCATCATCGAGGCCCACACGGGCTACGCCGGCGACAGCGGCGACCTGGCCGAATTGCAGCCGGGAGCGCGCGGCAACACCGGCAAGCTCGACTCCTCCGAGTTGGTCGTCGATGAAGACGGTCGGTTCGAGATCCTGCTGGCCCCTGAACGGCCACCGAGTTGCACGGGCAATTTCATTACGACGCAGCGGACTTCACGCCGCACCGGTACGACGTATTACGCAGAGCACGTGACCGTGCGGTTCCTGTTTCACGACTGGGAGCGGGAGGAGTCACCCGAGCTGCTGATCCGCCGCCTGGACAAGGTCGGTGAGCACCCGCCCGCGCTGGACCCGGCCACCGCGGCAGCGGCGCTGCGCCGGATCGGCGAGATCGTCGACAACCAGACCCGCTTCTGGAACAAGTTCTACGACGTCGTCCTTGAGGTGCACGGGGACCGCAACGGCGACGGGGTCAGCTTCATGCCGCGTAATGACTTCAACCAACCCGCCGGTGCGTCGCTCGCGACCGGCGGCGGACAGAGCACCAACGTCTACGCCGGCGGCGTGTACGACCTTGCCGACGACGAGGCCTTGCTCATCGATGCGGAGGTGTTCGAGCAGCCGGCATACATGGGCTTTCACCTGTCCAACGTGTGGGGCGAGTCGCACGACTTCGCCAACCACGTCAGCAGTCTGAACGGCACCCAGGCCGAGCGCGACGACGACGGCCACTACCGGTACGTCGTCGCGCACCGCGACCCCGGCGTCTCAAATTGGTTGGACACCACCGGGCTGGGGAAGGGATTCATGGCCATGCGGTGGACCTACCCTCAGCCGACGGAACGACTTCCCACCGTCAAGGTGCGAAAGGTGCCATTCAGCGAGCTCGTCGACCACCTCCCTGCGTCGACGCCTCGGGTGTCGCCGGAGCAGCGACGCGAACAGGTACGCGTCCGCCAAGAGCACGTCCAACGCCGCTACCGGCAGTACTGATGCCAACTCACGAAAGGAACAACATGAGCGACACCTTCAGCCGCGTCGAGATCAAGGAGTTCTGGGCCGATTGGCTCGCGGTGAACCGCGAAGCGGAACGGTCCGGCGACTGGGGGAGCCTGGCGGAGTGCTACCTCGAGGATGCCTCCTACGGCTGGATGTTCACTCCCGACGAGCACTTCATGGCGATAGGCCGCGATGAAATCCGCCGCTGGGCACTGGGCACGGAGATGGAGGGCCTCGACGGCTGGCACTACGACTACATGGCCACCGTCGTCGACGAGGAGAACGCCATGATCGTCGGTTTCTGGAGGCAACGCTCGGGCCTGCTCGACGAGGGGGGCCAAGAGTACGAGATCCGCGGCATCGGCGGCAGCTGGTTCGGGGTGGCCCGGGACGAGACGGACGGCAAGATCCGGTTCGCATGGCAGCGCGACTGGTTCGATCTCGGGTCGACCGCGCACACCTTCATCGAGATCGCGAAGTCCGGAAAAGGGCCCCAGGCGTTCCTGGACCGGATCGCTATCCCAGGCATGGACATGCCGGGCCACTACCGATATGCGGATCTGCCCTCGACCCTGTGGCCGCCGCCGGTCGAGGAAGGGCAATACGTCACCCAGAACCCGCTCGCTCAGTGAGCACCGACCGACGATGAGCCGACCCGCTCGACGAGCTGTTGCCCTGTGCCCCAGGGTCTTTGAAAGAGCTCGCGTGAGGTACGTCGGGTGACATGTCCGTGACTCGGCAAGTCCACCGAACCCGGGGGCCCCGGAGCGACGTCGACGTCCGCGAGCTCATCCTCGACGTCACCGAGGCGATGGCCGGGAAAACCAACCCCGACGCCGTGACGCTGCGGGCCATCGCCCGCGAGGCGAGCGTGGCGCCGCGGGCCCTGTCGTATCACTTTGCGACCAAGCGAAGCCTTCTCGAAGCGGTCATCCGGCGCCGCTCCAGCGTGATTTCCGAAAGCATCATGGAGCGTCTGGTTTCGTTGCGGGACCGGGCGGGCGCCGTCACCGTCCGCGAGGCCGTAGACGCCATGTTGCTACCCATCGTCGAACTCATCGAGCGCGAGCCCGTCGGTGGTGTGCGCTGGATGCGGATCTATTTGACGCTCAGCCACACCGAGACCGACTCTGATTTCATTCAGGTGGGCTTCGATCCCGAGGTCGCCCGCCTGTTCTTCGAGGTCGCGGCGCGGGCTCTCGGCGGAGCACCCGATGAAGGTGCGAGGCGTCGGCTCATGATCGGCGTTCTCGGAATGCTCGAGGTACTCGCCAGGGTCGACCAGCCCAGCTACGGGCGACCCCTCGGTGAGTCCGGTCTCGAACCCGACTTCGTGGAACAGCTCGCAATTTTCACCAGCGCCGGCATCGCCGGATTGACCTGAGACCGGAAGGGGCATCGTGACTTCACGTGAGCAAGGGGCGGCGCGGCCGCTCGAGGGCCGAGTCGCCCTGGTGACCGGCGCCAGCCGAGGTATCGGGGCCGCCATTGCGAAGCGGTTCGCCTGCGAGGGCGCCGTAGTCGCAGTGGCCGCCCGGAGCTTGGAACAGACAGCGCAGGGAGTCATCCCCGGCACCCTGCGGGAGACCGTGGCCGACATCGAGTCGGCCGGAGGCCGCGCGATGCCGTACCAGGTCGACCTCACCTCGTCTGAGTCCCGGGCCGAGTTGGTTGATCGGGTAGTCGCCGACCTCGGGCCAGTCGACATTCTCGTCAACAATGCCGGCACCTCGATCTTCATCCCGTTCACCGACATCTCGGAGAAGCGCGTGCGGCTCATCACGACGCTCAACTACTTGGCCCCCTTCGATCTGTGCCAGTGCCTGATCCCGGCGATGAGGGAACGTGGCGGCGGTTGGGTTCTGAACATCACCTCGCTGTCGGGGGATATACCGACGACCCCGCCGCCGGATCCGATTTACCACCTGAATGGCACGGCGTACGGTTCGTCAAAGGCGGCCCTGAATCGGCTGACCGAAGGGCTTGCGTCTGAGTACTACGCCGACTCGATCGTCGTCAACGCCCTGGCGCCGGTGAAGGCGGTCCTGACCGAAGGCGTGAAGGCGACGCTGACGGAGGATGTCATCGCTGGCGAAGGCATCCTCGAGCCCGTCGAGGCCATGGCCGAAGCTGCGTTGGTGCTCTGCACGAGCGACCGCGACGGTCTTAACGGCAAGGTATA
>JAWWOJ010000596.1:0-3381 GCA_033851885.1 Frankiales bacterium
GTGTGACGGTGCCATCGCCGTGATCGTGTCGGCCCTGGACGCGGCCGACGACGGGCCCCGTCGTCCCGTGCTCGTCGAGGCGGTGGGCACCCAGATCCTGGACCGGATTTCCTGGGACCAGGACACCCTCACCCATGAGCCGCAGGTGCTCGGGCCGGCCGCGCACCTGTGGACCCGCACCAGTCTGCGGCCAGACGACGTCCACGTCGCCGAGCTCTACGACGGCTTCAGCTTCAACGCCGTCTCCTGGCTGGAGGCGCTGGGCTTCTGCGGGCTCGGTGAGGCCGCCGACTACCTCAACGGCGGTCGGACCATCGCGCTGGACGGCGACCTGCCGCTCAACACGCACGGGGGCCAGCTGTCCGCAGGACGGACGCACGGCTTCGGGTTCCTCCAGGAGGCCATCGTGCAGCTGCGCGGTGACGGAGGTGCGCGTCAGGTGGCCGACGCCAGGGTCGCCGTCGTGGCCACGGGCGGCGGCACACCGGGTGGCGCGATGCTGTTACGGCGAGCCGACTGAGCCGGTCAGGTGACAGCGCCGGAGACCTTCAGGGCCAGCAACTCCTCTTCCGTCTTGCCGAGCATGGTCAGGATCTCGTCGGTGTGCTCCGCGAACTGGGGCCCCCGCTGTAGCTGCAGTGGGGTCTCGTCGAACTGCACCGGGCTCGCCACCAGCTCCCGGGTCTTGCCCTCGACGTCCGTGACCTGGGCGATGAACCCGTTGGAGCGCAGTGCCGGGTCCTGACTGAGCTCCCACGCGTTCTGCGCAATCGCCCACTGGCCCTCCATCCCGCTGAAGGCGTCGATCCACTCCGCGAGGGTGCGTGACCCCAGGACTTCGTGCACCAGGTCGGCGGCCGCCCGGCTGTGTGCCATCAGCGCCTCGGTCGAGCCGAAGCGTGGATCCTCCGCCAGCTCGGGTCGCCCGATGTGGCTGCAGAACTCGGGCCAGTAACGGCCTGGCTGCAGCATCGTCAGCATGATCCAGCGATCGTCCGAGGTGCGGTAGTTGCCGACCAGCGGGTTGGTGGGCGCCGAGCCGGTGGGACGGATCGGGAGCGGGCCGCCGTTGAGCAGCGCGAAGTTGACCGACATGCCGGTCGCCCAGGCGCCGACGCTCATGAGCGACACGTCGACGACGGAGGTCTCACCCGTGCGCTCGCGGGCGAACAGAGCCCCGGCGATGCCTCCTGCGATGGTCATCCCGCCGAGCGAGTCGCCGTAGGCCGGCGCGGGCATGCCGATCAGGCCGTCGAACCCCGGCGGGGTGGCGCCGGCTGCGCTTCCCGCGCGCGCCCAGTAGGCGGTGCTGTCGTAGCCGCCCTTTTCCAGCTCCTCGCCCCGGCTGCCGAAGCCGGAGCCGCGGACGTAGATGATGTCCGGGTTGATCTTGCGCACGTCCTCGAGATCGATCGCGAGCTTGCGTCGTGCCGCGGGCAGGAAGTTCGTCAGGAACACGTCGCTGTGCCGGATGAGCTCGTGCAGGACCGCCAGCGCATCGGGGTGGTCGAGCGCGAGTCCGATACTCCGCTTCCCGCGGTTGGGGTGCTCCATCAGTGGCGCGAAGGAGCCGCCGTCGACCGGCATCCCCATCAGCTTGGTGAGACCGCGCTGCGCATCGCCGGAGACCGCGTGCTCGACCTTGATGACGTCGGCTCCCCAGTCGGCGAGCACGGCGCCGGCAGCCGGCACGAAGGTGAACTGCGCCACCTCCAGCACGCGGACACCCTGCATGGGTCGAAGCACAGCCTTCTCCTGTTCTCGGCGGTTCCTGTTCGGTGCGGCGGGCCTAGCAAAATCTATTGAGTATCCTTCTTTATGGCCTCAAGGCCGCACCTGAGTCGAGGCAGTGTGGCAGGTACGAGCCTAGCGAGCAACGGGTGCAAGGGCTAGAGTGCCAGCAATAGCCCTCCTGAGCGAGGGTGATGCCAGGTCTATCCACAGCAACGAGAGGTGCGTCAATGGGTCGCGTCGAGGGCAAGGTCGCCTTTATCACCGGAGCGGCACGAGGGCAGGGCCGCAGCCACGCGGTGCTCTTGGCGGAGGAGGGCGCGGACGTCATCCTCATCGACATCTGCACGCAGATCGACGGGTGCGACTACCCGATGGCCACCCCGGAGGACCTCGAGGAGACCGTCCGGCTGGTCGAGAAGACCGGCCGCCGAGCGATCGCGACGACGGCCGACGTCCGGCAGCTCAGCCAGCTCCAGGAGGCCGTGGCGGCCGGCGTGGCCGAGCTCGGCAGCCTCGACATCGTCTGTGCCAACGCCGGCATCGCGAACTACGCGCCCACCAGCGGTGCGCGGGAGTTCGCTGACCTCATCGACGTGGACCTCGCCGGCGTGACCAACACGCTGAGCGCGACCTTGGGGCACCTCAACGACGGCGCATCCCTCATCGTGACCGGCTCGGTGGCCAGCTTCATGACCGGTGCGGGGATGGGGGCGACCATGGGTGGCGGTGCCGCCGGCTACGTCACCGCGAAACGCCTCATCCCCCAGCTCGTCAAGGACTACGCCCGGACGTTGGCCCCCCGACGGATCCGGGTCAACGGGGTCTACCCGACCAACACCAACACCGGGATGCTGCAGAACGACGGGCTCTACAAGCTGTTCCGCCCGGATCTGGACACGCCGACCCAGGAGGAAGCGCTCGTCACGTTCCGGATGTTCACGCCGATGGGAATCGACTGGGTCGAGCCGATCGACATCAGCAACGCGGTGCTCTTCCTGGCTTCGGACGAAGCCCGCTACATCACCGGTCAGCAACTCGCCATCGACGCGGGCACGCTGCTCACGGTGTCCTAGTCCTGCTCCCGAAGAGCCCGCCCGCCCCACCAGATCAAGGAGATGCCCACGTGAGCGTGCGCTGGCCCTACGACCAGATGTTCATCGACGGGAGCTGGACCGACAGCCACTCGGTGGGTCTCACCGAGGTCATCAACCCGGCCACCGAGGAGGTCATCGGGCAGGTGCCCGAAGGCGACGCCAAGGCGGCGACTGCCGCGGTCGAGGCGGCCCGCCGGGCGTTCGACGATGGTCCGTGGCCGCGCCTCACGCCCCGAGAGCGCGCAGTCGTGCTGCGGCGCTTCGCCGCCATCCTCGACGAGCGGCACGACCAGCTCAAGGAGCTGGTGATGGCCGAGGCCGGCTCCACCGGTTTCCTGGCCGACATCATCCAGGTCCGCGGCACGATCTCGATCGCCGAGTGGGTCGCCGACTCGGTGGAGCATGGCGTGACGTGGACGCAGGTGTCGCCGCCGGTGGGCGGCCCGAACGTCCTGTCCGGACACGCGACGGTCCGTGAGCCCGTGGGAGTGGTCGCCGCCATCACGCCGTTCAACTTCCCGTTCTTCCTCAACATCGTGAAGGTCTTGCCGGC
>JAWWOJ010000600.1:0-8973 GCA_033851885.1 Frankiales bacterium
CCGGTCGCGCGGCACCGTCTCCCCGAAGAACACGACGTCCGGCTTGAGCAAACCCTCGCAGCGGACGCAGTCGACGACGGTGAAGCGGCTCGTGTCGTCGAGGTCGACGTCACCGTCCGGCTTGAGAGGCAAGGTCGCCCGCCCCCACCCGGGATTCGCTTCGGTCAACCGGGTCTCGAGGTCGGTACGGCGGGACCGGTCACCGCACTCCAGGCAGATCACCCCGTCGAGCCCGCCGTGCAGCTCGAGGACGTCCTCGGCGCCCGCGGCCTGGTGCAGCCCGTCGACGTTCTGCGTGACGATGCCCGTGAGCAGTCCCTGCCGCTGCAGCTCGGTGACCGCCCGGTGGCCGGCATTGGGCCGGACGTCGGCGATGAACCGCCAGCCCAGGTGCGACCGGGCCCAGTACCGCTGCCGGCTGGCGCTGGAACCGATGAACTCCTGGTAGGTCATCGGCGAGGCCGGCCGGGCTCGTCCGGTCTCGCCGCGGTAGTCCGGGATGCCTGACTCCGTGGAGAGCCCGGCACCGCTCAGGACAGCGAGACCCCCGCGGGCGATCAGGTCACGGAGCTCCACCCCTCCAGCGTGCCAGGGGCGTCAAACCGGCTACGTGTAGGTGAACCGGTAGCTGCCCGTGGCAGCGGGCGTGCCCGCGAAGTTGCACGTGTGGATGAGGAACTGCGTGGCCTTCTTCACCTTGACGTCCACCGTGTCGACGCCGTTCGTGGCCGGTGCCCCGCCACCCGTGCTCGTGCCGGAACCGACCTCCATCACGCTGTTGTCGGAACCGTCGACGACCGTGATGTCCCAGTCACCGGCGAAGCCGCTGACCTTCACGCTCAGCGTTCCAGCGCGCTTCACGGTCAGCTTCTCGGTGTGCATGGCCAGGCCCTCGAGCTTCGTCTCGACGCACGAGGTGCCCTGCGGCGGGTCGGGGACCGGTGCCAGCTGCATGCTGTAGGTCTTCGTGATCGGCTTGGGCTTCGGCTTGCTGGCCGCGTGCGCGGGGGTGCTCGCGACGGCGACGACGAGCGCCGCCACGGCAAGGGTGCGAAGGGATGTCATCTGGGGCCTCCGGGTGAGTTCTCCCGGAAGAGTTCGACCCTGGGGCATGAAGTCCTGCCCGCTCACCAGGCGGACGGCACGTAGTCCTTGAGGAAGACACCGCACAGATCCGTGCCGCGCTCGCCCTGGACGATCGGGTCGTAGACGCGCGCCGCGCCGTCGACCAGGTCCAGCGGCGCGTGGAAGCCCTCGTCGTGGAGGCGGGCCTTCTGCGGGTGCGGCCGCTCGTCGGTGATCCAGCCGGTGTCGACGGCGGTCATGAGGATGCCCTGCTCGAGCAGATCCGGACCGCTCGTCTTGGTGAGCATGTTGAGCGCGGCCTTGGCCATGTTGGTGTGCGGGTGCCCGGCGCCCTTGTACCGCCGGCCGAACTGGCCCTCCATCGCCGAGACGTTGACGACGTAGGTGCGGCGGTGCGGGCTCGCGGCCAGCGAGGTCCGCAGCCGGCTGATCAGGATGAACGGTGCCACGCTGTTGCACAGCTGCACCTCGAGCATCTCGACCTCGTCGACGTCGCCGATCGGCTTGCTCCAGCTGTTCGCGGGGGCGAGGTCGGGCACCAGCCCGCCGGCGTCGATGGCCAGCCCCTGCTCGATCCGCGACAGGCTGGCGCTGCCGCTGGTGAGGGCGAGGGCGGTCACTGCCTCGGGCGTCAGCCGACGGCCGATGGCGCCCTCGATCTCGGCGGCGGGGGAGCGCAGGTCGGTGATCGGCACGGTCGTCTCGAGCTGCTCGGCGGCGTGCTCCGCAGCGGCCAGCTGCGCATAGGACGCGGCTGACCTTCGTACCGTCTGTGCCGCGTTGTTGACCAGGATGTCCAGGTGGCCCTGCGCCGCGACCTGGTCGGCGAGGTGCATGACCTGGGCCGGGTCGCGCAGGTCGATGCCGACGACCGTCAGCCGGTGCAGCCAGTCGGCACTGTCGGGCTGGGCGGTGAACCGTCGCACCGCGTCGTGCGGGAAGCGGGTCGTGATCGTGAGGTCCGCACCGTCGCGCAGGATCCGCAGGGCGATGTACATGCCAATCTTGGCCCGGCCACCGGTCAGCAGCGCACGACGGCCTGCCAGGTCGACGTGCTCGTCGCGCTTGGTCCAGTTGAAGGCGGCGCAGGTCGGGCAGAGCTGGTGGTAGAAGGCGTCGACCTCGCGGTAGCGCTGCTTGCAGATGTAGCAGGCGCGAGCCCGGTGCAGCTGCCCGACGATGCCCGAGTCGATCGCTGCCAGCGGGATCCCGGCCGTCTCGTCGTCGATCCGGTCCTTGGCGCCCGTCGCCGTGCGGTTGGTGACGGCCTCGTCGGCCGCGGTGACGGCGGCGCGCTTGTCGCTGCGGCGCCGGACCTTCACGCTCTTGTAGACATGTGCCGTGGCACGCCGGACCGCCACCGCGTCGGGATGCTCCGGGTCGAGCTCGTCGAGCTCCTGAAGCACCTCGAGCGCGATCCTCAGGCGCTCCGGATCGATGCTCACCCTTCCAGGGTACGGACGTCCTGGTGTTGGATCGTCCCCATGAAGGTGCCGTTCACCACGTCCGACTTCCTCGACCGGGCGGAGCTCGCCTACGGCAGCCGGGTCGGCGTCGTCGACGAGCCGGGCGAGTTCCAGGACGGCGGCCTGGGGTCGGTCACCTACGGCGAGCTCGCCCGGCGCACCCGGGCGCTGGCGGCGGGGCTCGACCAGCTGGGCGTCGGGCAGGGCGAGCGCGTCGCGATCGTGAGCCAGAACAGCGCCCGGATGCTTGAGGGCTTCTACGGTGTCTGCTCCTACGGCCGGGTCTACGTGCCGATCAACTTTCGGCTCTCGCCGACCGAGGTGGCGTTCATCCTCGAGCACTCGGGTGCCTCCGTGGTGCTCGTCGACCCGGAGGTCGCCCACCTGGTCGAAGGGTCCTCGGTGAAGCACGCTGTCGTGCTCGGACCTGACTACGAGGCCATGCTGCGGTTCGACGTCGAGCCGCTCGGGTGGGAGGCCGACGAGGACGCGACGGCGACCATCAACTACACGAGCGGCACGACCGCGCGGCCCAAGGGCGTGCAGATCACGCATCGCAACATCTGGGTCAACGCGATGACCTTCGCGCTGCACGCCGGGGTGTCGGACCGAGACGTCTACCTGCACACGCTGCCGATGTTCCACGCCAACGGCTGGGGCATGCCGTTCGGGATGACCGGCATGGGCGTGCCGCACGTCGTCCTCCGCAAGGTCGACGGGGCCGAGATCCTGCGCCGGGTGGAGAAGTACGGCGTGACGGTGATGTGCGCGGCACCGGCCGTCGTCGCGTCGATCCTCGAGGCGGCGGCGTCGTGGCAGGGCGAGGTCCCGGGCCGGGACGCCGTGCGCGTCATCTGTGCGGGTGCCCCGCCGCCCTCGCGCACCATCCAGCGCATCGAGGAGGAGCTCGGCTGGGAGTTCCTGCAGATCTACGGCCTCACCGAGACCTCGCCGCTGCTGACGATCAACCGCCGGCGGGCCGAGGAGGATGCGCTCCCCTCGGCGGACGCCGCCCGCCGGCTCGCCCGCGCCGGGACACCGGCGATCGGCGTCACGATCCGGATCTCGGACCAGGGCGAGGTGCTGGCCCGGTCCAACGTCGTGCTCGAGGGCTACTGGGAGCAGCCCGAGGCCACGGCGGACGCGCTCGACGGCGGCTGGTTCCACACCGGTGACGGCGGCGTGCTCGACGACGAGGGCTACGTGACGATCTCGGACCGACGCAAGGACGTCATCATCACCGGCGGCGAGAACGTCTCGAGCATCGAGGTCGAGGACTGCCTGTTCTCCCACGAGGCCGTCTCCGAGGTCGCGGTCATCGGCGTACCCAGCGAGAAGTGGGGCGAGACCATCAAGGCGCTCGTGGTGCTGGCACCGGGGGCAGCCGCGACGGAGGAGGAGCTCATCGGGCACTGCAAGAGCCGCCTCGCGGGCTACAAGGCGCCGACCTCCGTCGAGTTCCGCAGCGAGATCCCGCGGACCGCCACCGGCAAGGTCCAGAAGTTCAAGCTCCGCGAGCCCTACTGGCAGGGCTTCGACCGCCAGGTCAACTAGCACGTCGGTCGCATCTGGCGGGATCTCAGCGGCACAGTGTCGTCGGCGTTTCCTAGGGTGGCGCGGTGACACGTCGGGGATGGTTGCTGTTCGGTGCGATGTGCCTGCTCTGGGGCATCCCCTACCTGCTGATCAAGGTCGCGGTCGCGGACCTCGCCCCGTCGGTGATCGTGCTCGCCCGCACCGCCGCGGGAGCCGTCGTCCTGCTGCCGATCGCCGCCGCCCGCGGCTACCTGCGGCCGCTGCTGCCGCTCTGGCGGTGGGTCGTGCTGTTCGCGGCGCTCGAGATCGCCGGGCCGTGGCTGTTGCTGACCGATGCCGAGCGGCACATCTCCTCCTCGCTCGCCGGTCTGCTCATCGCCGCGGTCCCGCTCGTCAGCGCTCTCGCCTCGCACCTGCTCGGCTCGGCGGACCGGGTCGACTCCGGTCGGCTGCTCGGACTCTGTGTCGGTGTCGCGGGCGTCGCGGTCCTGCTCGGCCTGGACATCCACGGCCAGCTGGGGGCGGCCCTCGAGATCGGGCTGGTCGTCATCGGCTACGGCACCGCGCCGCAGATCATCAGCCACAAGTTCGCGGCGATCCCCTCTATCGCGGTCATCTCGTCGTCGCTGGCCCTGGCGGCGATCTGCTACGCACCGATCGCCGCCGTCCAGTGGCCCACGCACTCGCCGCCCGGCAAGGTCTGGTGGAGCCTCGTCGGGCTGGCGCTCGCGTGCACGGTCGCGGCGTTCCTCGTCTTCTTCGCCCTCATCGCGGAGGCGGGACCCAACCGGGCGTCGGTGATCACGTTCGTCAACCCGGCGGTGGCGCTGCTGCTCGGCGTGCTGCTGCTCGACGAGTCGTTCACGCTCGGGCTCGCCCTGGGCTTCCCGCTGATCCTGCTGGGCTGCGTCCTCGCGACCCGCAGGTCCTCGGTGCCCGAGCCGATGCCGGCCGTGGCCGAGGCCTGACCCGCGAGTTGACAGCGTTGAAGATCACGATCGACCGTAGGCTCAGGGGATGGTCCCCGTCCGCGTCGATGCTGCGCCGGCAACGTTCGCCGAGCGGCGCCCGCGGTGATCGACCTGCGGCCGCTCACGGAGGCGGACCTGCCGACGGTGACCGAGTGGATGCGGGCTCCGCACGTGGCGCGCTGGTGGCATGAGGACCCCGACACGGTCCGCGAGCAGTACCTGCCGTCGATCGAGGGCAGCGACCCGACCGTGGTGCTGATCGCCGCTCGGGACCTCGAGCCCGTCGGGCTGGGCCAGTGGTATCGCTGGGACGACAACCCGGTGGACCGCGACATCTACGGCATCCCGGCGGGCACGGTGGGGTTCGACTACCTCATCGGCCACCCGCGGCACTGCGATCGCGGTCTCGGCACGGCCCTGGTCGCCGCGCTGCTGGAGGTCATACCGCAGCTCCCGGTATGGGTGACCCCCGAGGAGGTCAACGAGCCGTCCCGCCGGGTGCTCGAGAAGAACGGCTTCGAGCTGATGGCGGTCAAGCAGTGCCAGCACCCCGACGAGCCGTGGGCCGGGCCGACGGCGCTGTACCGCCTGCAGCGCTGAACCACTGCGACAATGCAGGGGTGAGCACGCAGCTGGCCGCCGAAGGACGCGACCTGAGCAGGAGGGCGAAGATCCTCATCGGCGCCGGGGGCGCCATCGTGCTGTTCGGGATGCTCGTCGCGGGGTTCAACATCCTGCTGGGACCGACCAAGCTCGTCGAGGTCGTGACGATGACCCAGAACGCCACCCAGGCCGACCGGGTCGCCCTCAAGGAGGCGTGCGGCTCGCTGCCCGGCATCACGGTGGTCGCCGACCAGGGCAACCCCGACCCGGAGATCCAGGGCCGCTTCCCGGTGCGCTTCGACCTCGCACACGCGACGACGGGGCAGCGGATCGCGCTGGAGACCTGCATCAACCAGCACAGGGACAAGGTCCGCGGCTTCCTCGCCGAGGGCGACAACTGACCCCTGCAGGGAGGGCACATTAGGCTCCGCTGATGGATCTGGAGCGCCTGCAGGTGCGGTTGTACCGCGGGCTGCCGGACCGGCTGAAGATGCCCGCGATCCGGCTCGGCACCCCGAACTTCACAGTGGGATCGCTGGCCTGGCTCACCGACGACGGCGAGCGGGTGCTGCTGGGCCGGCCGAGCTATCGCAGCGGGTGGCTGCCGGCCGGCGGGTTCCTGCGCAAGGGCGAGACGCCGCACGAGACGGTGACCCGCGAGGTCGAGGAGGAGCTCGGGATCCGAGCCGACATCCAGCCGCACCATCGGGTCGCGTTCGACGTCGAGCGCCGAGGGGTGACGTTCGTGAGTGTCGGCGTGCTGCCGGCCGGCGTCGCCCTGGTGCTGAGCCCAGAGGTGCTGGAGACGCAGTGGTTCCACGTCGACGCGCTGCCGCCGTTCCCGAAGGACTTCCGTGAGCTGTTCCTGCCCGAGGACCGGGTCGCGATCGCAAGGGTTCGGTAAGGCTCCCCGCGTACGGCCTCGACTGGCCCGATCATGGGCGGGTGAGTGACAAGGGCCTGGTGCTGGTCGTCGAGGACGAGCCGGCGATCGCCGAGCTGCAGCGGATGTACTTGACCCGTGAGGGCTATGGCGTGCACCTGGCTCGTGACGGTGCCGAGGGCCTCGCCGCGGCGCGCCGGCTCAAGCCCGTCGCCATCGTGCTCGACGTGGGACTTCCGACCATGGACGGCACCGAGGTGTGCAAGGCGCTGCGCGACGAGGGCGACTGGGTGCCGGTGCTCTTCGTCACCGCGCGCGACGACGAGGTCGACCGCATCCTCGGCCTCGAGCTCGGTGCCGACGACTACCTCACGAAGCCGTTCAGCCCGCGTGAGCTCGTCAGCCGGGTGCGGGCCGTCCTGCGCCGCACCCAGGGACACGTCGCGCCACCGCCGCTGACCCTCGGGCCGGTGCGGCTCGACCTGGAGACCCGGGAGGTCACGGTCGACGGCGAGCCGGTGCAGCTGACCGTGACGGAGTTCGACCTGCTCGCGGCGCTGCTCCGCAAGCCCGGGCGAGTGCTCAGCCGGGACCAGCTGCTCTCGCAGGTCTGGGGGTACGAGGCTGCCGCGGGCACCAGGACCGTCGACGTGCACGTGGGCCAGGTACGCCAGAAGCTCGGCGCAGCAGGCGATCTCATCCGCACCGTCCGGGGCGTCGGTTACGCCACCACCAAGCCATGAGCATGCGCCGGCAGATCGCCGTGAGCACCGTGCTCGCCGCCCTCGTCGGGCTGATCGCGTCGGGGATCGTCGCTGTCGGGCTGGTGCGGACGGCGTACGACGCGCAGGCCAGAGCGAACCTCCATCAGCAGGCCGAGGTGCTCGCGACAGCGGTGGAGTCGGGCACCCTGCGGCCGCGACTGGTGCGGCGCGCCCTGGGCGTGCAGTACATCCGGGTCCTTCCGGACGGCACGGGAGCCGGCCAGCGGCTGCCGGGCGACGTCGTGGCGGCCGCCCAGCGCGGCCAGCGGCTCTCCGCGACCCGCACCATCGGCGCTCAGCGGTTCCTCGTCGAGGTCGCGCCGGTCCCGAGCGGCGGCGGCATCGTCGCGTTCCAGGCGCTGTCCGAGGCGCGGGCGGTGACGAGCCATGTCTATCGCCGGCTGCTGATCGCCGCGATCGTCGGCCTCGGGATCGCCGTGCTGATCGGTGTGGCGCTGGCACGTCGGTTGTCGACCCCGCTGATCCGGGCGGCCGAGGGCGCGCACCGGTTGGCGACGGGCGAGCGGTCGGTGCGCATGGCGGAGGAGGGACCGTACGAGGTGGCCGAGGTGTCCCGGAGCATCAACGCACTGGCCCAGGCACTCAGCACCAGCGAGGGCCGTGAGCGCGACTTCCTGCTGTCGGTCAGTCACGAGCTCAAGACGCCCCTCACCGGGATCCGCGGCTTCGCCGAGGCCCTCACCGAGGGCGTCGTGGAGCCGAGCGAGGCGGGGCGCACGATCGAGGCGGAGGCCACCCGCATGCAGCGGCTGGTGGCGGACCTGCTGGAGCTCGCGCGGGCCGGCGCGGACGACTTCCGGGTGGACATCGCGCCCACGGACCTGGTGGCGCTGGTCGTCGACGCGGAGACCGTGTGGTCGAAGCGCTGCGCCGATGTCGGCGTGGAGCTGCGGACCGACCTGCCGGCAGCGTGCGTCGTGAGCACGGACGGCGGCCGGGTCAGGCAGGTGCTCGACGGCCTGCTCGAGAACGCCCTGCGGGTCACGCCCGCGGGGCAGCCGATCGTCGTGGCCCTCCACGACGGCACCCTCGAGGTCCGTGACGGTGGTCCCGGGCTCGCGCCGGAGGACCTCCCCGTCGCGTTCGACAGGTCGGTGCTCTACGAGCGCTACAAGGGGGTCCGCCAGGTCGGCACCGGGCTCGGGCTCGCCCTCGTCGCGTCGCTCGTCCGCCGGCTGGGCGGGACAGTCGAAGCGGGCCACGCTGCCGAAGGAGGGGCCCGTTTCGTCGTACGCCTGCGGTGATCCTGGCGGTCAGGCGTGGCCCTGCATGCGTCGCAGCGCACGGCGGATGTTGCGGGTCAGGGCGAAGGCGACCAGCCGGTCGACGAGCGGCACGTCGGACCCGAGCCGGATCGTGTAGTCGAGGTGGGTGCCGCCGTCCGGGGTCGAGGTGAAGCGCATGACGCCCTCGTGGTCGCGGACCGGCCGGCCGCCCTGAGTGATCCGGTAGCGGATCAGAGCGTCCGGGACGGACTCGACGATCGTCTCCTGCAGCGGGGGCAGCGGTCCGATCTTCAGGCTCCGGACCGACCCCGTGCCGTTGCGGCTGCTGTCACCGTCCCTGACGCGCGTGATGGTCGCGCCGAACAGCGGCCCGAGGTTCTCGTGCTCGGACAAGTAGGCATAAACCCGGTCAACCGG
>JAWWOJ010000003.1:0-13783 GCA_033851885.1 Frankiales bacterium
GACGACCCGAGCGTCCGGCAGCCCGACATCAGCCTGGCCAGCCACGAGCTCGGTTGGGAGCCGAAGGTCGAGTTCGAGGACGGTCTCGCCCGCACGATCGAGTGGTTCAGCACGCATCCCGAACTGATTGCTCGATGAGGGCGCTCCTCACCGGCGGGGCAGGGTTCATCGGGTCCCACCTCGCCGACCGACTGCTCGTGGACGGGCACGAGGTGCTGGTCGTCGACGACCTCTCGACGGGCCACCGTGCCCAGGTGCCTGACGGTTGCGAGCTCGCCGAGCTGGACGTGACGGACTCCGGTCTCGAGTCCCTGGTCGCGCGCTTCGCACCGGAGGTGGTGCTGCACCTGGCCGCGCAGATGGACGTCCGCAAGAGCGTCGCCGACCCGCTGCACGACACCCGCACCAACGTGCTGGGCACCGTCAACGTGCTCGTCGCGGCGCTCGCCGCAGGCAGTCGCAAGGTGGTGTTCGCCAGTAGTGGCGGCACTGTCTACGGCGAACCGGAGGTGGTGCCGGTGCGCGAGGACGCGCCGCTCCGCCCGGCCTCGCCCTACGGCGCCGCCAAGGTAGCGGGGGAAGCCTACGTCGCCGCGTTCGCCAGGCTGCATGGCATCGCGGGTACGTCGCTCGCGCTGGGCAACGTCTACGGTCCCCGCCAGGATCCGCATGGCGAGGCGGGCGTGGTGGCCATCTTCGGCACCGCGATGCTCGAGGGCCGACAGACGCTCATCTTCGGCGACGGCAGCTCCTCGCGTGACTACGTGCACGTCGACGACGTCGTCGAGGCGTTCGTCCACGCCCTGGACGAGCGCACTCTTGGCCGCCGCTACAACGTGGGCACGGGTCGCTCGACGAGCGTACGGGAGCTGCACTCGCTGATGGCGGCGGCCTGCGGCGTGGCCGACGAGCCGGAGTTCCGCGAGCGCCGACTGGGCGAACTGCAGCACATCGCGCTCGACGCTGCGGCGCTCACGGCCGCGACCGGGTGGGCTCCCCGCGTCGACCTCGAGGACGGACTTGCCGGCACCGTCGGCTGGATCGGGCAGCGCCTGCCGACGACGACCGCCACGGGACGTGCGACCGGGTGAGCGTCATCGAGCTCCGCGTCACGCTCGTCGACGAGCAGCTCACCGCCGGCGACGCGATGTGGGGCGACCCGGCCGGCGGCTGGCAGCCGCCGGGGCTGGCCTGGTTGGGCCGGCTGGCGGCTCTCGGCATCCGATACGACGTGCAGGCCGAGAGCGGTCCCGCACCGGCCGGGCTCGTGATCGACCCGCACGGGATGAGCGACGCCGACGACGCCGTCACGGGCCCGCCGCCCGAGACGGCTGAGGAGACCCTGCAGCTGCTGGCCGAGCGGCTCGGCGCAGTCGTCGTCCCGGACCTGTCGGGTGTGCTGGTGCTCCGCCTGGACGACCCAGGTGCGGCCGTGAAGGAGCACCTGCGCAGCTGGACGCACTCGCCCGTCCCGCGGAGCGGTTGGCAGGCGCTGTGGAAGGCGCTGGCCGGCTTCGGCCGGGTCTCGGTCTTCTGCTGTCCCGGATACGTCCGCGACGACGGCAGCGTGGTCGACTCGCGCGCCGTCCTTGCCGAGGAGTGGGCGGCGCTCGACGAGGGCGTCGACGTCGGGGTGGCGGACATGGAGTGCCATGGCTTCACCCACATGCACCCCGACACCGGCGCCTGGAGCGTCGCCCCCGACCGCCGCGACGACGTGCGGTGGTTCCGCGAGCTGTGGCCGCCTCACCTGGAGGAGGAGCCGTCGGCAGCGGCGCAAGCGGCTCGGCTGCGGCTGTGGCAGGACGCGGTCGGGGTCACGGGCACGGCCCTGGTCGCGCCGGGCGAGGAGTGGGGGCTGAACACCCTCGTCGCGGCCCGGCAGGCCGGCTTCCGGCTGTTCAACTCGTGGGGGCTGTGCTTCCTGGACCGGCAGGTCCCGACGTGGACGGTCGGCATCGGGTCGCCGTACCTGGACCAGGCCGACCCGTCGTGGTTCCGCGACTGCCTGCCGCAGGTCGGTTACTGGCACGACCGCGACATGGCCGTTCACGGCCCGAGCTGGGTCGGCGAGCAGCTGGAGCGCTGGCGTGACTGCGGCGCCCGGCGCGCGGTCTCCTTCGCTGACCTCGCCATGGCCTACACGCCGATCCGGGCGGCTCTCGTCAACGGCGAGGTCGTGGTCGGCTCCGCGCCGGACGTGCCGCTGCGGGTGGTGCGTCCATGAGTGCGTCCATGAGTGCGCCCACGAGCCACCCGCTCGCGGTCTGCGTGCCGGTCGTCGGTCAGGGGACGGAGAGCTTCATCAGGCGGCACGTCACGGAGCTGCTGCCGGGACGGATCGTCGTGATCGCTCGCCGTCCCGCACCGCCCGGCGCCGGGACGTGGGCCACCGACGCACCGACACTCTGGCTCGACCACTTGCTCGACGAGTGGGGTGGTGACCGCGAGCAGGCCGCGGTGCGGGACTTCCTGCATGAGCACGGGGTCCGCGCCGTGCTGGCCGAGTACCTCGACATCTGGCTGCCCTTCCTTCCGACGTTCGCGGGAGCCGGGGTCCGCTGCGTCGCCCATGCGCACGGCTACGACGTCTCGGTGCGGCTGCGCGAGGAGCACTGGCGGACGGCGTACCTGGGTTACCGGCACACCGCAGAGGTCGTGACGATGTCGGAGTGCAGCCGCACGAGGCTGGTCAACCTCGGTCTGGAGCCTGAGCACGTCCATGTCGTCCCCTACGGCGTAGACGTCCCCGCGTGGCCGGAAAGGCCGCAACGCGAGCAGGTACACGTGCTCGCGGTCGGCCGGTTGGTCGGGAAGAAGAGCCCCCTGACGACGCTCGAGGCGTGTCGTCGCGCCGCCGCCGCTGGCACACAACTGCGCGTCACCGTCGTCGGCGACGGTCCCCTCAGGGCCGAGCTCGAGCAGGCGGCAGCGGCCTCCGGTCTCACCGTCGAGTTGGCTGGCGCGCAGCCGCACGGGGAGGTGCTCGCGGCGATGCGGGACGCCGACGTCTTCGCCCAGCACAGCGTCACCGACGCCGACACGGGCGACGAGGAGGGCCTGCCGGTCGCGATCCTCGAGGCGATGGCCCATGGCCTGCCGGTCGTGAGCACGCGGCACGCGGGCATCCCCGAGGCCGTGGTCGAGGGCGTCACCGGCTTCCTGGTCGACGAGGGTGACGTCGACGCGATGGCCGACCGGCTCGCCACAACGGCGGCTGACGGTGCGCTCCGACAACGGTTCGGCGCGGCCGGCCGGCAGACGGTCCTGGACCGCTTCAGCTGGGCTGCCGAGCGAGCGGGCCTGCTGGCGGTGCTGGAGTTGGAGATGGAAGGGATCCGGACGTGACCGCCGAGCCCGGCCACTGGACCGATGGCGACCTGCCCGCCAACGCGCGAGTCGGAGCGGGCACGCTCATCACCGGCCCGGACGCCTTCAAGAGGTTCCGCACCACCCGCGACCCGGGGCTGGTCATCGGCAGCCACTGCACGATGGACCTGACGCACTTCTCCTTCCAGCCGGCCGGGCAGGTCGTCATCGGCGACTTCTGCGTGTTCGCGAGCACGGTGCTGATGTGCGAAGACAGCATCACTATCGGCAACCACGTGGCCATCGGGTGGAACAGCTATGTCCTCGACGCCGACTTCCACCCGATGGAGCCGGTGCAGCGGCTGGCGGACGTCTTCTCGATCTCCGGCCCAGGGGTCGCGGCCGGCCTTCCCCGGCCGGTCGTGCCCACGGCCCCGGTCGTCATCGAGGACGACGTGTGGATCGGCCCGGGTTGCATGGTCTTCAAGGGGGTCCGCGTCGGCGCCGGTTCGTTCGTCGAGCCGGGCTCGGTCCTGACCGCCGATGTCGCTCCGCGGAGCCGGGTCTCGGGCAACCCGGCGAAGATCGTCGGCCGAGTCTGATGGCGCTGCCGCGTCGGCTGCCATGGGACTGGTACGACGGGCTGGTGCCCGAGTCGGCGGTCCTCGACGACGAGGCGCACGTGGAGTCCAGCTACCAGTTCCGGCTCGATCGCAGCCGGCCGCCCTTCGGCGTGCGCGTCGAGCGGGGCGCGAGCATCCACGGGCTCACGGCCTTCGACCTCGGGCCGCACGGAGTCCTGACGTTCGGGGCGTTCTCCCTCACCAATGGCACCCAGTTCGTCTGCGACGAGGAGATCACCATCGGCACCGGCTGCATGCTCGGGTGGAACGCCGTCATCATGGACACCTTCCGCGTCCCGCTCGATCCGGTCGCGCGGCGCGCCGCGCTGGAGCGGGTGTCCACGGCCTCGCCTCGCCGCTTGCTGGGAGAGGTTGAGACCGCACCGGTCCGGATCGGCAGCAACGTCTACATCGGGTTCGATGTCATGGTCCTGCCGGGCGTGACCATTGGCGACGGCGCGATCGTGGGGTCGCGGTCGGTGGTGCGGGACGACGTTGAGCCGCACACCGTCGTGGCGGGCAACCCGGCCCGCCGGGTGAAGCGGCTGCGGCTCGACGAGGACGCGACGGTCGCCACACCTGACGGGCCACGGCGCTACGCCGAGGTGCTGGCCGGCTGTATGAGGGGGCGGCCGTGACCCATCGGCTGCCGGGCCTCGAGTGGCTAGGCCGGGACTACTTCCTCATCGGTGTCCGTGCTGTGCGGGCAGCGCGCTGAAGGCGGCGGCCACCTGAAGGGCGGTGTGCCGCGCCAGCACGAGCTCGCGCCCGGCCGCACCGCGGGCGTCGGTCGTTGCCCGGTCGGTCAGCGCGTCGCGGAGCGCTGTGGCCAGCGCCGGGCGGTCACCCGAGGGGACCAACCACCCGGTCCGCCCGTTCCTCACCACTTCGGAGACGCCGCCGACGGCGGTCGACACCACGCCTCGGCCGCAGGCGAAGGCCTCGAGCACCGCGACCGGCTGGCCCTCCGTGCGGCTCGACAGGGCGACGACGTCTGCTGCGGCGTACCACTGCACGAGCTGCTCCACCGACTGCCAGCCGACCAGCCGCACGTGCTCCAGATCCTGGAGGCGACCCCGCTCGGGGCCCTCACCCGCCACGACCAGGATGGCGTCCGCGTCGCTGCAGGCGTCCGCGAGCAGCGGCAGGTTCTTCACGGGGTGCAGTCGCGCGGCCGCGAAGACCAGCCGCTCGTCGGCGCCGATCCGCAGCTCGGCGCGGGCGGCCCCCCGGTCGCCGGGGACGAAGTCCGCCGTGCGCACCGGCACCGGCCACACCTCGACCTCGCGGTGGCCGAGGGCGCGCAGGCGCGTCGCCTCCTCCTCGTGCACAGCGAGCAGCCGCGCGGCCAGGCCACGGCTCAGGCGCTTCCAGGGTGCTGTCGAAGGCCGCGCCGACGCCCCCGTGTCAAGGGCCACGACGTGCAGGCCCGCTGCCCGCAGCAGCGGCGCCAGCACGTCGTACCGCAAGGTCTCGTAGTCCTGTACGACGACCACGTCGGGACACAGGCCGACCAGGTGACCGACCATCCGCGGGGACAGGGCAGCGGCGACGGGCGCGACAGCTGCGAGTCGCTGCGTCCGTTCCCACCAGCGGTGTCCCCACATCAGGTGCCGCAGCGCTCGGTAGGCCGTCGTCGTCGGCACGAAGTGCGCTGTCGCGCCGGACGGCAGCTGCGCCGCAGTGAGGGCCGTGCCGAGCGTGCCGTGTACGAGGTGCACGTCGAGCCCGCCCTCCACGAGCGCACGCGCCCACGAGATCGACCACTCCCCTTCGTACGTCGCGAGGTAGGAGTCCCTCGAGATCCCGAGCGGTCCGTACCAGTCCTCGAAGGCGTCCGGCCAGGTGAGGAGGGCGACGCGAGTCACGGGAGCCGCACGTCAGCGGCCGTCAGCAGGTCGCTCACCACACGGTCGGCGGCGAAGTGCTCCTCGGCCACCCGTCGGGCGGCCGTGCCGTGCGACTGCGGGTCGGACTCGACCTCGGCGATCGCGTCGGCCGCGGAGGCGAGGTCGGTGAAGGTCAGCACGCCGTTGCCGGTCGGGAGCCAGTCCAGTCCGGTGTCGGAGCAGACGACGGGTCGGCCGCTGGCGGCGTACATCAGGGTGCGGTCGTTGAAGGCGCCGGTGCGGGCTTTGGTGTAGGCCTGCTTGGTGACGCCTAGCTCAGCCCGGCTGCCACGCACGTAGTCGCAGAAGACCCCGGGAGAGAGCGTGATCGGCGTCGGGTCCACGATGTGCCAACCGCGCCTCTCCAGCTGTCGCAACGGGCCGTCGCCGGACAGCGCGAGCTCGAGCCGGACGCCGTCGACCTTGGACGGCAGGTCGCCGATCTCCATGTAGGAGACGTCCTTCTGCCGGTACTCCTCCAAGTCCCACCAGCGGGCGCCATACGACGACCAGGACGTCACCGTCGTCCACGCGCCTTCGGGGACCGGCGTGACGGGCACGGACGGCAGGTGCACCGGCGGTCGCGTCGGTATCCAGGCCCGGCCGCCGCTCGGTGTCCTCGCGGTGCCTTCGGCGACGTGGACGGCGTAGGTCGCGAGGACGTCGTGGCGATCGACGAGGCCGGCGAAGCTCTGGTCACCGTCGGCCAGCCTGAGCTGGGTGAAAGGCGCATCGGTGTCGACCAGCACGCGTCGCGGCGCGCGGTCGAACTCCGGTGTCCAGCAGGAGCCGCCGACGTCGATGAGGACCGCGGCGGACTCCAGCGTCGCGACCGCCTCGTCGTAGGACATGCCGACCCCACCGCCGGGCAGGGCTGGATCGGCGTACCACCAGCGCATCCCGCTCAGCACCTGCTCGGCGTAGCCCGCGCCGTACGACGGGTCGTCCGTCATCCGACCTGCCGCGACGTCGTAGCAGGTGGGCTGTGGTCCGGCGGCCTCCATGAAGACCGGCTCGAAGCCGAGGTCCTCGAGGCCGCGCAGCCAGTTGAGGAACACCCACGTCATGCCGCCCACGGGATAGCGGACGAGGTAGCCGACGACCACGGCGACGGGCCGGCTCACAACGCGTCCAGCAGGGCCTGGCAGACGTCCGCCGCTTCGAAGTGCTCCTGCACGAGCTTGCGTGCGGCGACGGCGTGCCGCTCGGGATCGCTGCGGATCTCGTCGAGCGCGGCGGCGGCCTGGTCGGCGGTGGAGTAGCCGAGCAGCCCGTCGCCCTCGGGCAGCCAGTCGCTCCAGCCGGTCTCGGTGACGACTGCCGGCCGGCCGCTGGCGAGGTAGCAGCAGGTGCGCTCGGAGAACCAGCCGCTGCGGGAGGCGACATAGCCGTGCTTGGCGATGCCGAGCTCACCCGCACTGCCCGCGAGGAACTGGCGGAACACCTGGGAGCTGCGGTTGGCATCCATGGGGTCGGTGAGGTCCCAGCCGTTGTCCAGCAGGATCCGCTTCCCTTGCGGGTGGGCGTTGCCACCGCCGAGCGCGATCGACAGCGGGGCCGACGTCCGCTTCGGAAGGTCGAGCAACGACTCCATCGTGCGGTCCTTCGAGCCGTACTCCACGCCGTCGAGGAGGACGGGCTCGTAGGCCCGCCAGCTCATGACGGTCGTGAACGGCGCGGCAGGGCCCGGGTGCGGTTCGACCGGCCAGAACCGCGTCGCGACCGGCTGCCGGGTGGGTACCCAGTCGTGCGACTGCCCCGGCAGTGGTGGCCGCCCGAAGGTGAACAGCCGGGTGTGCCAGTCGGGTACGCCGCCGAGGATCCAGTCGCCGTTCGCGATGCGCACCTGCGTGAAGACCGGGTCGGTGTCGATGGCGAGCCGGTGCGGGATGTGCTGGTACTCCGGGCGCATCGGCGTGGTCAGCGAGACGTTCACGAAGACGTCGGCGCCGGCGAGGACGTCGCTCACCTCCTGCTCGGACATGCCCTCGTAGCGCCCGGTGGGCCCGTGCCGGAAGGCCCAGCGGTCGCCCATGCCGATGGCGTCCATCTCGCGGGCGAGAAACGACGTCCCGTAGCGCGCGGTCGGGTCCATCTCCTCGGTGACCGGGTCGTAGCACCAGGGGTCGTCGCCGCTGTCCTCGAGGAACCACACCTCGTGTCCTGCGTCCTGGAAGCCGACGGCGAAGGCCACCGCATGCCAGAAGAAGGACGCGGTGGGCAGCCCGGTGACCCAGCCGGCGACGACGACCCGCGCCATGTCAGTCGACCCCGGCGTCGGAGAGCAGCTGCGCGAGCACGACGCGCGAGTCGAAGTAGGTCTCGGCGACCTCGCGAGCCGCCTTGGAGGCAGTCAGGGGGTCGGCCTCGACCGAGCGGACGGCGGCCTCCGCCTCGGCTGTGGTCGTGAAGGGGAGCACGCCCTCACTCACCGGCACATGAGCCGCCCAGCCGGTGTCCTGCGCGATGACCGGCCGGCCTGC
The DNA here is from genome assembly GCA_033851885.1 of Frankiales bacterium. Classification (GTDB taxonomy): domain Bacteria; phylum Actinomycetota; class Actinomycetes; order Mycobacteriales; family SCTD01; genus RYN-111. The sequence goes on from JAWWOJ010000003.1 coordinate 8,305, forward strand.
GGCCAGGTAGTTGGCGCTGCGCTCCGAGAACCAGCCCGAGCCCGATCGCACGTAGCACTGCTTGGCGATCGTGAGCTCCGCCCGACTGCCGGCGATGTAGTCGCGGAAGCGCCACACCGTCCGGGTCGCGTCGAGCGGGTCCGAGATGGTCCAGCCCTCGGCGCGCAACTCGTCGCGCGGTGCCTCGCTGCCACCGATCGCCAGCTCGAGTCCGACCCCCGGCAGCCGGGCGGGGAGCGGGCGCACGACGGGGAACTCGGCATCCTTCTGGCCCCAGGTCTCGCCCTGCCACTCGACCGGTGCGTAGGCCTTCCAGTTCATGACCGTCGTGTACGCGGCACCAGGTGGTTCGGTGACCTCGGCCCAGAAGGGCAGGTAGACCGGCTGGCGGGTCACCTTCCAGTCGAAGCCCGCATCGGGGATCCGGCAGGTCGGAGTGCCCATCGCCTCGGCGAAGGTGAAGAGCAGGTCGTGACCCTCGAGCCACTCACGGCTGCGGGGCTCCTTCACCGCCTTCACCTGGATGAACCCCGGGTCGGTGTCGACGTAGGCCAGCACCTTCGCTGACCGGTGGTGCGCGATGGGGTTGTGCGCGCCGCTGACGTTGAGGATCAGGTCGGCCCGTGCGCACCGCGACAGCACCTCTGCCTCAGTGGCGCCGTGGTAGCGGCCCAGCGGGTCGCGGTAGGCCCAGGGCATCTCGAAGGCGTCGAACAGCTCGCGCAGCCACGGCACCGTGTACGACGCCTGCTCGTCCGGCTCGAAGGTGTCCGGGTGGTACGGCCAGTGGTCGGTGATCTCCTCCAGGTAGGACACCTCGACGCCCATGTCCCTGAGGCCCTGGCAGTACTGCAGGTAGTGCAGTGCGACCCCTGCCAGCGGGAGCGCCCCGGCGCACCCGCACACGACGACGCTGGTCAACGCCACACCTCCGCTGCTTGCTCTTCGTAGTCGTCCCAGCTGATCTCGCCGCTTTCCGCGGCCTCGCGCAATGCCTTCTCGCGCGCCGTCGCCTCCGGATCGACGCCACCGTAGGTGAGGTTGTCGGTGTGGAACCGGTAGGTCACGGTCACCTGGGGCAGGTGCACGAAGCGCATCCCTGCCCGGGCCATCCGCTTCCAGGTCTCCCAGTCCTCCAGCGGCCCCTCGCTGAAGCCCTCCACGGCCCGCAGGGCGCTCGTCCGTACGATCGTCGCCGGCACGCAGAGGTAGTTCTCCCGCTCGAGCAGGTCGGCGTCGAAGTCGCGGACGGTGAAGCTGTAGCCGTCGCGCCGCCCCACCTCCTCGCAGTCGGCATAGACGACGTCCGCCCCGGTCCGCTGCATGACTGACCAGCAGGACTGCAGGTGCTCCGGGCGCCACAGGTCGTCGTCGTCGAGCAGGGCGATCGCGTCGCCGCGTGCGATCTCCAGTCCGGCGTTGCGCGCTCCGCCGAGACCGCGGTGGTCGATCCGCAGCACAGTGGCGCCGGCAAGGTCGGGTACGGAGTGCGAGCCGTCGTCGACGACGAGGTGCTCCAACGGCGCGAGCGTCTGCGTCTGCACTGAGGCCACCGCCTCGTCGAGCATCTGCGGCCGCCGGCCGAGGGTGGCGGTCAGGACCGTGATGCTCACGTCCACACCGCGTGCGCCGTGGGCCGACCGAGTGCGACCAGCAGCAGCCGGACGGCTTGTCCTACCGGCAGCCGGCCCGCGGCGCGCCAGGCACAGCGCACCGCCTCGTGCCGGTCCCCGAGGGCGGCGAACTCGCGGGCCCACCAGGCGTCGACGGCCGGGTCGGGCTCGGGTGCGGCACCCTCCAGGAGGGCGGCGACGAACTCCTCCGCCCGAGGGACGGGGTCTCGTGAGCCCTCGCGACGCGCGCGTGCGCTGGCCCGCGCGAGCTCGGCGTAGGCCGCCTGTCGGCCTGCGCGGCGGATCGTCGTCATGCCGGACGTCAGCCGGTATCGGTAGCCGGGCAGCGGGAGGACGCTGATCCCGGTGTGGTCGAGGCACCGCAACCACATGTCGTAGTCGCTCGACTGGGCGAAGGCGGGGCGGTAGCCACCGGCTTGCTCGTGCACGTCCCGGCGCACCACCACCGACCCGGCGCACAGCGGGTTCTTCCGCTCGAACCCCGCCGGACCGGGCGCCATGCTCGCGACGACGCGCCGACCCACGACGACCTCGAAGCCGGTGGCGACCAGCCCGATGCCCGGGTGCGCCTCGAGGTGGCGGACCTGGAGCGCCAGCCGTCCCGGTAGCGAGACGTCGTCGGCGTCCTGCCGGGCGACGTAGGGAGCCGACCCGAGCCGGATGCCGGTCTCCAGTGCCTCCGGGATCCCAGTGCCGGCCGACGGCACGACGACCAGGCGCGGGTCGCGGGGGAGCCGCCCGATCGCCCTATCGGTCGAATGGTCGTCCACGACGACGACGCGCACCTCGACGCCCTCCTGGGACAGCGCGCTGTCGACCGCTCGCCGGAGAAGTCGGCCGCCGTTGCGCACGGGGATGACGACGTCGACGGCGGTCATGCGGGCACCGCCTCGAGCTCGAAGGGTTGCGGTTCGCTGCCGAAGCGGGCCTCGTGCAGGCCTCGGTACAGGCCCCGCTGCCGGGCGAGCTGGCGATGCGTGCCGCGCTGCACGACCCGTCCCTCGTCGAGTACGAGGACCTCGGTGGCGCGGTGCACGGTCGCGAGCCGGTGTGCGATGACCAGGCAGACCCGGCCCTGCGACAACCGCTCCAGGGCCTCCATCACCAGCACTTCCGACCGGGCGTCAAGCGCAGAGGTCGGCTCGTCGAGGACGAGCAACGGGCTGTCGCGAAGGAAGGCGCGAGCGATGGCGACCCGCTGCCGCTGGCCGCCGGAGAGCATCAGGCCGCGCTCCCCGACCTCGAGGTCGAGGCCCCGTGGGTCGGCGAGCAGCTCCACCAGGTTGGCGTCGCGGGCCGCCTGCTCGACCTGCTCGTCGGTGGCGTCGAGCCGGCCGTATCGGATGTTCTCGCGCACGCTGCCCGTGAGCAGCGGCGGCTCCTGTGGCACCAGCGCGACCTGCCCGCGCAACCAGTCCAGTGGCAGCTCGCGCAGGTCCGTGCCGTCGAGCCGCACGGCACCGCGGTCGGGGTCGTAGAGCCGCATCACGAGGCTGGCCAGGGTGGACTTGCCGGCGCCGGTCGGACCGACCAGCGCGACCGTGTCCCCAGGCCCGGCCCGAAGCGAGATGCCACGCAGCACCTCGTGCCCCGGCTGGTAGGCGAAGTGCACGTCGTCGAACTCCAGCGACCCCTGTACGGAGGTGGGCGCGTCGACCTGAGCCGGGGCGGCGACCGTGGGCTCGTCGAGCACCTCGAAGACGCGCTGGGCGGCGGCGGCGGCGGTCGCCAGCTCGCCGAGGACGGACGCGACTCCCGACACCGGGCCGTACAGCGACCCGGAATAGGCGAGGAAGACGAGCACGTCACCAGTGCTGAGCTGCCCGTCGAGAGCGCGGGTGGCCGCGACGTAGGTGACCAGGGCGACACCGGCTGCCAGCACCAGGTCCACGGCGAGACCGAACAGCGTCTGGGTGGTGACCAGGCGCATCATCGCCTGCCTGCTCGCACCCGCTCTGGTCCGCATCCGGGAGGTCTCGTACCCCTCGCGTGCGAAGGCCTGGACGGTGCGGATGTTGCTCAAGGTCGTCTGCGCATGGGCGTAGACGTCGGACTCCCGCCGCTGCACCTCCATCGACGCGGTGCGGATCCGGGCGCTGAAGCGACGGGTGGCCAGCGCGGCACCTGGCACCGTCACGAGAGCCAGGAGGGTGAGCACCGGGTCGAACAGCATCATGATCACGAGGGTGGCTGTCAGCGAGAGGGCAGCCGACGCCAACGGGACCAGGCCGTCGAGCAGCACACTCTGGATGGCGTAGGTGTCGTTGCTGACGCGGTAGACGTTGTCGCCGCTGCCGCGGGCGTCGTGGAACCGGAGCGACACCTGGGTGAGGTGCCCGAACACCTTCTCCCGCAGGTCGGCGATGAGCTGCTGCGCGAGCCCGAACAGCAGCATGGTCTGCAGCAGCCCCAGGGCACCGGACAGCAGGAACAGCGCCGCCGTGAGCCCGACGGCGAGGGCCAGCGCACCGTGGCCGTGCAGCCCGAGGAAGCTCTGCTTGCCCAGCGCGTCGTCGACGAGGATTTTGGTCGGCCACGGCTTGGCGAGGCCCACCGCGGTGATGGCGAGGGTCACCAGCAGCCCGCCGACGACCGACAGCCGGTAGGGACGGAGCAGGCCGAGCAGCCGGCGCTCGACGACGTAGGTGAGCCGGGCCGTCTGCCAGGTCGGCACGAGGAGGGCGCGCACCCGCGGCGACGCCCGGGTGAGGACGCGGTCGTCGAGCGCCGCCAGGCGGCGGAGCACGTCAGCTGTCACGGCCGACCCGCGAGGGCCAGGTCGGACCAGGTCTCGGCCAGGCCCTGCTCCAGGTCGGTCGTCGGTTGCCAGCCCAGCACGTCGGTGACCTTGCGGAGGTCGGAGACGTAGTCGCCGGTTTCGATCACCTCGGCCTCGAAGGGCCAGGCCACGTCGCGCAGGCTGCCGGCGCCGACAGTGTCGACCACGGCCTGCGCCATGTCCCGCAGCCGGGTCGGTCGGGGGCCACCGGCGTTGAAGGCCTCGCCGACCGCCTCCGGCCGGGTCACCGCCAGCTCGAACAGCGTGCACAGGTCGCGGACGTAGACGTAATCCCTGAGCTGGTACCCGCCGCCGTACAGCGAGATGGCCTCGCCGCGCGCCGCGGTGGACAGGAACGTGCCGACGACCCCGAACGCGTGGTCGGGCCGGTCCTGGCCGGGGCCGTACGGGTTGGAGATGCGCAGCGAGCAGGTGAGGAGACCGTAGACGCGGGCGTAGAGCAGGTGGTAGCTCTCACCGAGAGCCTTGTGCACGCCGTACAGGCTGACCGGGGCGACCGGCTCGTCCTCGGTCACCGGGACGTGGAGCACCCGGCCGTACTGCAGTCGCGACCCGGGGAACACCGTGCGGGCCTCGGGTGCGTACCGACGGAGCGACTCCAGCACGGCCAGCTGGGAGCCGCCGTTCGCAGCCAGGTCGAGCAGCGGTGCCGTCATGGAGCGGGCGGCACCCGACCGGCCCGCGAACGGGAAGACCGCGTCCCGGCCGACGACCAGCTGGTCGAGGACGGCCTCGTCACCGGCGCCGCCCTCGACGAGCTCGAGGTGACCGAGGCAGTCGCGCAGGCGTGCGGTCACATGGGGTGAGGTCCGGTCGCGCACCAGCCCGGTGACCGACCAACCGGACTCGAGCAGGTGCCGGCACAGGTGCGAGCCGAGAAAGCCGCCGGCACCCAGGACGAGCGCGCGCCGGGTCACCGGGCCGCCTCCTCGACGACCAGTCGGACCCGCGCGCTCAGCCGCCAGCTCCCCTTGGTGAGGTCGACCACCGCGACGGTCGCGAGGGCCAACGCGACCCAAGGGGCCACGGCCGCGAGCCCGAGGCC
>JAWWOJ010000027.1:0-5320 GCA_033851885.1 Frankiales bacterium
GCACTCCGCACGTCCACGTATCCAGGGATCCCCATCGAGCGGATCGCCTTCCAGCGCTGTGCCCTCGCTGCCTCGCTGCACTGCTTGAGCTCGAAGCTCTTGGGGAGGTTCGCGGTGTCCACGGTGCTCTTGTCCGGCGGCACCGTCAGCACGAGCCGCCGCCCGGAGTCGGTCAGCATCTTGTTCAGCCGCTGGACACCCGCGACGACCTGGTTCAGCGGGATCTTGGGCGAGCAGGCCTCGTTGAAGTCGTCCATGAAGTACAGCCAGCCGTTGTCGCCGACGAGCACCTGCTGGTTGCCGGCCGAGCCGAAGTACGACGGCGACTCGCCGAAGAGGTCGTGGATGAGGTTCTTGTTGCCGCGGATCGCCGCGTCACGGAGCGGGAAGTGGTCGGCGGCGTAGGCCGTGATCTCGTTGAACGTCTGGAAGCCGTCGATCTGCGGCCGGCCGGCCAGTGCCCTGTTCTCGCCGGGCACCGGCTGCGAGCGGGCACCGGCGGCGTACGCGGCCCACGGGCCGAACAGCAGCCCGACCCCGAGCAGGGCGATGACCGCCTTGGTGGCCTTGGACTCGCGCACGGGACCCGGCGTCGGGATCTCGTCGGGACCCTTGGCCAGCGGGATGTCCTTCTCGGTCATGGCGTTCCTAGAACTTGAAGTAGAGGAAGGGGCTCAGGGTGCCCGCGGCGACGACGACGGCGGCGTAGGGGGCCGCCACCCCGGTGTAGGCGATCCGCAGGCCGCTGGCGAGGGCTGACTTGCCGTCGTCGAGCAGCTTGCCCATCACGAAGCTCCGCGGCACCAGCACCACGAGGCAGGCCAGCGTGAAGACCAGCGTCCGGAAGTCGGTGAGGACGGTGCTCACCTCGGCAGGGACCGCCCCGCCGTGCCACACGAACATCCGCTGCAGCACGTGCCCGGCCTCCGTGATGTCGGAGGCGCGGAAGAACACCCACCCGATCATGACGAGCAGCAGGGTGACGGCCCGGCGCGGCACCACCCACCGGTCGTCGGGCACCTTGGCCAGCCCCGTCGCGCGCTCGATCACGAGCCAGCCGCCGTGGTACATCCCCCAGATGAGGAAGGTCCAGGCGGCGCCGTGCCAGAAGCCGGACGCCACGAAGATGATCCAGAGGTTGCGGTAGGTCGCGAAGCTGGACCCGCGGTTGCCGCCGAGCGGGATATAGAGGTAGTCGCGGAACCAGCGCGACAGCGACATGTGCCAGCGCTGCCAGAAGTCGGTGATGCTGAGCGAGGAGTAGGGCCGGTTGAAGTTCTCCGGGAACTTGAAGCCGAACATCCGGGCCAGCCCGATGGCCATGTCGGAGTAGCCGGAGAAGTCGAAGTAGATCTGCAGCGTGTACGCGACGACGCCGAGCCACGCGACGGGAGTCGTGAGGATCGAGCTGTCCATCCGGAACACCGTGTCGGCGACCGGCGCGACGGTGTCGGCAACAAGGACCTTCTTGGCAAGTCCGAGTGAGAAGCGGGGTACGCCGGCAGCGAAGTCCTCGAACCGGTTCTTGGGTATGGCAGACAGCTGCTCGGCGATCTCGTGGTAGCGCACGATCGGCCCCGCGACGAGCTGCGGAAACATCGCGATGTAGGTGATGAACTGCACCGGGCTGCGCTGTGCCTTGCGGCTGTGCCGGTAGACGTCCACCACGTAGGACAGGTGGTGGAACGTGAAGAAGCTGATCCCGATCGGCAGCGCCACCTGCAGGATCGGGCTGCTGTCGTCACCGAAGGCCTTCGCCAGGTTGTGGATCTGCGTGGTGGCGAAGCCGGCGTACTTCCAGATCCCCAGGACCGCGAGGTCGAAGCCGACGGTGGCGACGAGCAGCGCCTTGCGCTGCGGCAGCCGCTGGTGCATCCGGTCGCTGTCGATGGCGAGCCCAGCCGCGAAGTTGACGGCGATGACCGTCAGCAGCGCGAAGACGAACGACAGGCCGCCGAAGACGTAGAAGACCAGGCTGACGACCGACAGCAGGGCATTGCGGAACCTCGCGGGGAGCACCCAGTACGCGACGAGCGTCGCGGGCAGGAAGTACCAGAGGAACAGCGGTGACGCGAAGCTCATGAGGCCTTCATCGTAGGAGGAACCGGCGCTCGTACGCCTGACGCGAGAGGCGTGTCACCACGGATCGGCGCCGCCTCAGCAGGGCGGGCAACCAGACCAGGAGGGACGCGAAGGCCCTGGTGCGAGCCCATGCCTTGGCCCGGGACTCGCCCAGCGCGACGCTGACGGTGGTGAGCGGATACCGCAGCAGCATCCTGGCGGCCCGCTGCCAGGTCGCGCAGACCACGAGCGTCGCCAGCCGGTTCCGCTCGGTGTAGTAGGTGTGCAGCAGCGTCGCTCCCCCACCTGTCGTGGCTGAGTGCTCGTGTATGACGACGGCGGCGGGCTGGAAGACGACCCGGTGCCCGGCCAGCCACAGCCGCCAGGACAGGTCGACGTCCTCGTAGTAGAGGAAGTAGCGCGGGTCCATCCCGCCCACCTCGCGGACAGCGGCCATCCGCAGCGCCAGTGCCGCGCCGCAGCCGTAGGCGACCTCTGCAGCGTCGCCCCCGCCGGTGTCGAGGTCGTGCCCGTAGCCGCTCGGCTCCAGGTAGCCGCCTGCGCTCTGCAGGCTCCCGTCAGGAAACAGCAGCTTGCTCGTGACCGCGCCGACCGTCGCATCGTCGAGGGGCGCGAGCAGGTCAGCCAGCCAGCCGGGTCGCACGGTCGCGTCGCTGTTGAGCAGCACGACGTAGGGGGTCGTGACGTGCTCGAGTCCCTTCGCGACGCCGCCGGCGAACCCCAGGTTGTCGTCGTTGCGCACGACCTGCACCTGCGGGTAGTCACTCGCCAGCAGCCCGGTCGTACCGTCGGTGGAGGCGTTGTCGACGACGAGGACCGGGGCGCCCTCGGGGAGGACGGCGTCGAGGCAGGCCGGCAGCAGGTGCGCTCCCTGCCAGGTCACGATGAGGACGGTTGCGCTCAGGACCCGCGCTCCTCGAAGGTCGCGTACTCGTTGAGCTTGCGCATGCCCTTGGCCAGCTGGACGAAAGCCTTGCGGCCGACCGTCGTCTGCCAGGGATTGGCGACGCCCTTCGGAAAGCGCAGCTTGCCGGCTTCGAGGTCGAAGGCGTACCAGCGCTGGATCTTCGAGAACGCCTGCTGCTCAGGGGTTGTGGCGTCGAGCGACGTGCTGATGCCGTCGAAGAGGTGGCCCGGCTCGTAGTGCTCCGGGTGGAAGTTCTCGAACGCGAGGTCCTCGGGGCGGAAGGCATAGGGCCACTCGTGCGGGTACTGCGGCCAGCAGATCGTGCGGAAGACCCGAGGCTCGGCCCACCGCTCCGGGGCGATCAGCCGGCCGTGGTTGAGGGGCAGCGACCACTCGCAGAACGGGGTGGCCGGCGCCAGCCGCTCGGCGTCGGCGAAGGCCTTCGCGAACAGCGCCTTGTCGATCGGCTGGGGCATGTGGCTGGCGTAGGCGAGGGTGGGACCGCCGAGGTAGGACATCGCGAGGTAGCTGCTGTGCTGCACCCCGTCGTAGCTGCTCTCGTTGCGGCGCCACTTCGGCAGCTCGTAGAAGAAGTAGCTGACGAGCTTGCCGCCCTCGACGAAGTCGGTGACGGGCAGCGGCTTGAGCGGGCGGTAGTCGTCGTCGCTCTGCAGGAACACGTCATCGAGCGGGCCGCGGGCGTAGAGCGCCTTGCGCAGGAAGGCGTTGCGGGCGCTGTGCTGCGTCGGGATGCCGGTGGCGACGTCGGAGTCGGCGACCACCACCACGTCGAGCTCGAGTCCGTCGACGGCCCGCTTCATCGCGTCGGGCTGCGGCGTCAGCACGACGGCCTGCGTCACCCACGGCAGGAAGTGCCGCACGTAGGTGAGGGTCTCCGCCAGCACCGCAGGTCGGTTGGAGATGTAGGCGAGCTGCCTCAGCACCGGGCTCTTCGCCATGATCCCGAGCCTAGCCCGATCCGCACCCTTGTCTCGTGCACACGTACCGCACCCTCTCGGCGCGCCGCACGCTCAGCCGGCCCGGAGTGCGCGGGCTCCATGTGCATGGGGGAAGGGTGGGTCAGGAGCGCCGGCCGCGGGCGAGCTTGCCGGCCCGGGTGGCGAGGCGCCTGGCGAGCAGGCCGGCGCCGCCCTTCTCCAGGTACTGGCGAGCGAGGGCAACCTCGCCCCGCCAGCCGGCCTCGGGCGTGGGCGCCCGGACAGGGTCGAACGGGCGCGACAGGTTGAACCGCGCGACCGCATCCAGCAGGTCAGGAGCCCGGCGGGGGTTGCGGCAGTACTCCAGCAGCGGCGTCAGCACGCGGTCCCAGCGGTAGGCCTGCGACAGCGCCAACGAGGCCTCCGCGCACGCCTTGCGGGCGTCGGCGTCGTCGATGAGCGACAGCAGCGCGACGGCGAGCGCCTCGGCGTCCTCGGCCGGCACGGTGCGTCCGATGCCGCTGTCGCTGATGACCTCGCCGAAGACGTCGCCGCCCGTCGCGACCACCGGCAGCCCGGCCCACAGGTAGTCGAGGATGCGGGTGCGGAAGGAGAACGCCGTCTCGACGTGGTCCAGGTGCGTCGACACGCCGATGTCGGCGTCCAGCAGGTAGGAGCCGCGGTCGTCGTAGGGGACCCAGCCCTCGTTGAAGAACACGTGCTTACCGGTCAGCCCGAGCGCGTCCGAGAGCTCGCGGGTCTCGGCAGCGGTCCGCATCGCCGGGACGGCCGGGTTCGGGTGCTTGCCGCCGAGGAAGACCAGCCGCACGTCGTCCCGGGTCTGGCGAACCTCGTCGACGGCGCGGACCAGCGTCTGCGGGTCGAACCAGTTGTAGAGGCCACCGCCCCACAGCAGCACCACGTCATCGGCGCCGATGCCGGGCATGACACCGCGCAGCGCCGGCACCGTGCGCACGGGGGGCTCTGCCGCCACCCCGAACGGCACCAGGTCGAGCAGTGACCGCAGCGAGGGGTCGGCGTCGTAGGTCAGGGCGTTGACCCGACCGAGCGAGGCGAGCGCACCGATCCAGAAGTCGCGCTGCTTCTCGGAGGCCGTGAGGAAGAAGTCACCCCTCCGCATGGCGCGGTTGAGGATCGCGGTGGCGTTGTGCACGACCGCCATCCGGTCGCGGTGGGACCGGTCGCGGGAGAGCTCGAGGTTCTCGAGGTGGTACGGGTCGTAGAGGTCGACGACCACGCAGGCATCCGAGCTGGCGATGGCCGGCACGTTCTGGAGCACCGACCGCTGCACCACCCACACGTCCACACCCGCGGGTGCGGCGGTGAGCATCCCGACCTCGAAGCGCCCGTCACCCGGGCGCGTGCACCCGGC
>JAWWOJ010000059.1:0-12334 GCA_033851885.1 Frankiales bacterium
CTCGCGCCCCGCGTGATGCGGTGGCTGCAGGCGTTCGAGGGACCGGTGTACGTGGGGGATCCGGGGCGCGACTACCTGCCGCGGCAGGGGCTGGTCGAGGTCGCCTCCTACGAGATCCCGACCACCCGCGAGCTCGAGGGCGTGACCCTCAAGCGCACCCGCGTCTTCACACTGTCGGCTGTGGACACGGCTCACGTCCTGTCGGGGCCGTACCGAAGGCTGGCTGCTCCTGAGTGACACCGCGTGAGAGGAGCAGCCGTTGTGCTGGATGTGCGACAACCCCGAGGCGACCTTCGAGGACTACCTGGAGGAGGTGGTGCGACCGGTGGTCGCACGGCTCGGTCACGCCGTCCAGGCGACCGAGCGGCACGGGGCGCCGGTGACCTACACCGTCGGGCTCGCCACCCGCGGGCAGCCGGAGCTGGTCGTCACCGGCAAGCCGCCCGACGACGCCCACGACCTGATCGAGGCAGTGCTCGCCGGTGAGGAGGTCCCGGCCTCGGGACGGCGGTGTGACCTGCTCCGCGGACCGGCGCTGTGGGCGTTCACCGTCCTGAGACCTGAGACGCTGCACGTCGCCGTGGCGCTGACGCCAGGTCTCACGGCGCTCCAGCTCGTCTGGGCCGACTCCCTGGGTCGGTGGCCGTGGGAGGTGCACCGCGGCTCCCAGCGGCTGCTGTTCGACCTCGGTCGCGCCTGGGCCGCCTGACCCGAGGCATGAGCCCCCTGGGACCCGGGCAAGAGCGTCTTCACAGACCGGTAACACGAGCGCGGGAGGCTGCTGGCGTGATCACGCGTCGCAAGCGACTGGGCAAGGTGCAGGTGACCTTCGTGCAGCCGGCACGCGAGGAGGCCGTCTTCCTCGCCGGCAGCTTCAACGGCTGGCAGTACGAGCAGTTGAAGAAGGCACGGGACGGCACGCTGCGCGCCACCGTCCAGGCCGCGCCGGGCGACACCCTCGAGTTCCGCTACGTGACGGCGTCCGGTGAGTGGTTCGACGACGAGAACGCCGACGAGCACGTGTGGAACGAGCACGGCACCCAGAACGGGCTGCTCCGCATCTAAGTGAGTGGCCACTCGTTAAGCAGGAAACGTCCCTGCGACCGTCGAAGGCTCCTGCATGCGTCGCACCCTGCTCGGTCTTGTCGTCGTCAGCTCGATTGCCGCCGGTTCGTTCGCGAACCTCGGGCAGGCAGCTGCCCCGGCAGCGGCGGCCCCGCTGAAGGAGGCCCTCGCCAAGGGCACCACGACGCTCGTCGAGCCGCGGCCCCCGTCGACCGCCGACCGCTACGCGCCGGCGAACGGCTGCTTCGCGCTGAGGTCGGTCGCGTCCGGCAAGCTCGTCACCCGCATCGGCACCGGCTTCGCCGCCACCGGGACCACGGGGGAGCCGTTCCGCTTCCAGGCCTTCGACCTCGGCAAGTACCTGCTCTTCGGCTCGCACGCTGACTTCCTCGCGACGGCTGCCGACCCGGCCCCCACCCAGGAAGCGGCGAAGGTGGTCAAGGGCTACCTGGCGGGCACGGGGGACGAGTACGAGCGGGCCGTCCGCGGCCCGGCTGACACCGCCCTCGACACCGGGGTCAGCGCGATCGAGGTCGGCACCGCGCCGCTCGTCGCGCAGGTCCGCGGCGACAAGGTGATCGACGCTGCCGCGCCCTCCGCCTCCGCCGAGTGGGTCCTGAAGCAGGTCGGCTCCAGCTTCGTCCTGCAGCAGGCCTACGACGACGGCGACGAGTCGGTCGCCGGCCCGCTCGACCCGGCCATCGCCGCGACAGTGGTCTCCTCACCGGCCGGTGTGCTGACGGCTGGAGCGGGCGCGCTCACCGCGAAAGCGGCCCGATTCGCCCTGGTCGCCACGAAGGGCTGCGCGGTCTGGCCTGAGTCCGGCACCGGCGTCACCGGCCCGATCGCCCGAGGTGCGACCGGATACTCCGAGACCAAGGGGTACGTCGACGCGCACCAGCACACGATGTCCTTCGAGTTCCTGGGCGGCCGCGTCATTTGCGGTCGGGTCTGGCACCCGTACGGCATCGATGCCGCGCTGCAGGACTGCCCCGACCACAAGGTCGCGAACGGACAGGGCGCGCTGCTCGAGGACGTCCTCTCCGGCCAGAACCCGGCGACCGGGCACGCGACGGACGGCTACCCGACCTTCAGCTTCTGGCCGCACTACGACTCGCTGACGCACCAGCAGGTCTACTACAAGTGGCTCGAGCGGGCCTGGCGCGGCGGCCTGCGGATGTATACCAACCTGCTCGTCCAGAACGGGCAGCTCTGCGAGCTCTGGCCGCTCAAGAAGAACACCTGCGACGAGATGGAGACGGTCGCCCTCGAGGCCAACCGCACCCGTGAGCTCGAGCGCTTCATCGACGCCCAGTACGGCGGTCCCGGCCGCGGCTGGTACCGCATCGTCACCGACCCGCTGCAGGCCCGGCGCGTCATCAACAGCGGGCGGCTCGCGGTCATCCTCGGCATCGAGGTCAGCCGCCCGCTCGGCTGCCGGGACTACTACACGGGCCCGAGCTGCACCGCGGCAGACATCGACAAGCGGCTCTCCGAGGTCTACAAGCTCGGCGTCCGCCAGATGGAGATGACCAACAAGTTCGACAACGCCCTGACAGGTGTCACCGGCGACGACGGCACCACGGGCGTCATCGTCAACAACGGCAACTACAAGGAGACCGGCCACTTCTGGGAGATGACGTCCTGCCAGCTGCCGTTCGGGCCGGTGCAGCACGACAAGCAGCAGTACAACGTGGCGGACGAGAGCCAGGGTGAGGTCGGGCGCGACGCGATCTTCGGCGCGATCCTGAAGATGAGCGGGGCGACAGGTGTCGCTCCCGTCTATCCGTCCGGTCCGCAGTGCAACGCGATCGGGCTGTCCTCACTGGGCAAGGTCTTCCTCGACGGGCTGATGAAGCGGGGCATGATCTTCGACCCCGACCACATGAGCGCGGTCGCCCGGCAGGAGGCGCTCGACTACGTCGCCGCGCACCACTACAGCGGCATCGTGTCGTCGCACTCGTGGGCCGACGACGCCAACTACTTCCAGATCCTCAAGCTCGGCGGCATCGTGACGCCGCACGCCGAGAGCAGCTCGAGCTTCCTCGGCAAGTGGGAGGTGCTCCGCAAGCACGCCGACAGCAGGTTCCTGTTCGGCATCGGCTGGGGCTCCGACATCAGCGGCTTCTCGGCTCAGGGCGCGCCCCGCAATCCCAAGCCCGGCAAGGGCGTGACCTACCCCTTCCGCGGCCTCGGAGGCACCACCATCGCGAAGTCGCACACCGGTGTGCGTACCTGGGACATCAACACCGAGGGCGTCGAGCACTACGGGCTCTACCCCGACTGGGTGCAGGACGTGCAGGTGCAGGCCGACCAGCTCGGCGACGGCGCGGCGTTCACGAAGGACGTCCAGAACGCGGCCGAGGCCTTTCTGCAGATGTGGGAGCGCGGCATCGGCGTCCGCGGCGACGCCTGCCGTTCGGACATCCCCGACCTGTCCCCGGCCGCGCTGGCCGGCGTGAAGGGCAAGACCCCCGAGCAGGTGCTGGCGGCGCTCGGCCAGCCGCACGCCCGGGTCGGCGCGGCCTTCACGTTCTGCACCACCAGCGGCACCCGGGTGGTCCGGTTCAGCTCGGCCGGCCGAGCCGTCTAGCCTCGTGCCGGTGATCGTCCGCCGGGCCCGCACTGCTGACGTCGCGGCCATCCGCGACCTGGTCGACACCTATGCGCCTGACCGTCGGCTGCTGTCGAAGGCGACCGTCGTGCTCTACGAGGACGTGCAGGAGTTCCAGGTCGCCGAGGTCGACGGCGTGGTCCTCGGCTGCGGCGCGCTCCACGTCATGTGGGAGGACCTTGCCGAGGTACGCACCGTGGCCGTCCACCCGGACCACCACGGGCAGGGCATCGGCTCGACCGTGCTGCGGTCGCTGCTCGCGACCGCCCGCGAGCTCGGCGTCCACCGGGTGTTCTGCCTGACCTTCGAGACGGCGTTCTTCGGACGGCACGGCTTCCATGTGGCGGACGAGGTGCTGGTCGATGCCCGGGTCGCCTCGGAGCTGCTGCAGTCCCCTGACGAGGGCGTCGCGGAGTTCCTGGACCTCGACCGCGTGAAGCCCAACACCCTCGGCAACACCAGAATGCTCCTCGACCTCGCCTGATCTCCCGTGGGGTCAGAGGCGGGTGCGGGCTTCCCAGAGCTCGGGGAAGAAGCGGTGGGTCAGCGTCGACCGCAGATAGGCGGCGCCGCTCGACCCGCCGGTGCCCGGCTTGAGCCCGATCTGGCGCTCGACGGCGAGCACGTGCCGATGCCGCCAGTGGCCGACCGCCTCGTCGTAGTCCAGCAGCGTCTCGGCCAGCATCGTCAGCAGCGACGGACCGGCGCGGAGCACGTCGACGACATCGGCCACCCCTGCCCTGTCGAGCGCCCCATGGAAGGCGTCGGCCAGCGAGGGTGCGTCCAGCCGCTGCTGCAGCCGGGCGATCTCCCCGGGGGAGAGCCAGGGTGACAGGAGATACGACGCGTCCTTGCGCCCCGAAGCGAACTCCAGCTCGCGGAACTGCGCCGACTGGAAGCCTGAGCCGCCCTCGAGCACGTGCCGGAACTCGAGGTAGCCGGCGGGGCTCATCGTGCCGAGCACGTCCCATTGCGCAACGAGCTGCCGCATGACGGTGACGATCCGGCGGAGCCGGGTCTCGGCCTCGGGGAACCGGTCGCCGCTGATGAGCAGCGTCGCCTCGTCGAGCTCGTGCAGCGCGAGCTTGAACCACAGCTCGTGCGACTGGTGCAGGACGACGAAGAGCAGCTCGTCATGCGCCCGCGGCTCCTGTTGGAGCGCGAGCAGCTCCTCGACACGGAGGTACGACGAGTAGGTGACGCCCATGGCATCACCGTAGGCCGCGGCCCATAAGGTGCGGTCATGAGCGATGTCGTGAGTGTCGAGCGGGTCATCCCTGCCAGCCCAGAAGCCATCTTCGCGATCATCTCGGACCCGAACCGGCACCGGGAGATCGACGGCAGCGGCACGGTGCGCGACGCCAAGCGGGTGCCGGAGAAGCTCCGGCTCGGCTCGACGTTCGGGATGAACATGAAGATGGGTGTCCCCTATGCGATGAAGAGCACCGTCATCGACTACGAGGAGAACCGACGACTCGCTTGGCAGACCACTGCCCCGGTGGGTTTCGTCGACTGGCTCGCCGGTGGCCGCGTCTGGCGCTACGAGCTGGAGCCCGTCGACGGCGGGACCCGCGTCACGGAGTCCTGGGACATCTCCCAGGAGGCCGTCTTCACGAGGCCGATCGTGCGCCGGGCGGCCAAGGAGACGAGCCGCAACATGGCCAAGACGCTCGAGCGGATCGAGGCCGTCCTGACAAACCCGGCCCCGACGGCGTAGAAACACGGCTGTGCAGCAGCTGACGGGTCTCGACGCCGCGTTCCTCGCCATGGAGACCCCCTCGGTCTTCGGACACGTCGGGAGCATCTGCGTCCTCGACCCGTCCACCGCTCCGGAGCCACTCACCCTCGATCGGCTGACCACGATGATCGACGGCCGGCTGCACCTGCTGCCCCCGTTCCGCCGCCGGCTCGTCACGGTGCCGCTCGGTCTCGACCAGCCCTACTGGATCGAGGACCCGCACTTCGACATCGAGTATCACGTCCGCGAGCTCGCGCTGCCCGCCCCAGGAGATGACAAGCAGCTGGCCGAGCAGGCGGCCCGCCTCCATGCCCGGCCGCTGGACCGGAGCCGGCCGCTCTGGGAGCTCTACCTCATCCACGGGCTGCAGGACGGCCGGATGGCGGTGTACACGAAGGTTCACCACGCCGCCATCGACGGCGTGTCCGGCAGCGAGCT
This sequence comes from Frankiales bacterium, assembly GCA_033851885.1. Taxonomy (GTDB): domain Bacteria; phylum Actinomycetota; class Actinomycetes; order Mycobacteriales; family SCTD01; genus RYN-111. The sequence goes on from JAWWOJ010000059.1 coordinate 5,856, forward strand.
GCTGACCGCCGTCCTGGACATCACCCCCGAGGGCCGGTCGGTCGAGGAGGTGCCGTGGAGCGCCGAGAAGGAGCCGAGTGCGCTCGAGGTGCTCGCCCGCTCGGCCGTGTCGCTGTCGGGGCACCCCTTCCGGGCCGCGCGGATGACCTACGGGCTGCTGCGCTCGGTGCCGACGCTCGCCATGAGCCTGCGCCGCGACAACGACGTGGTGCTGCCCTCGGCGGGCCTCCGTGCTCCGGCGACGCCGTTCAACAAGACCATCTCCCCGCACCGTCGGTGGGCCTTCCGGACGCTGCCGCTCGACGACCTCAAGACGGTGAAGAACGGCCTGGGCGGCACCGTCAACGACGTCGTCATGGCGCTGTCCACCGGCGCGCTGCGGCGCTGGCTGATCGAGCACGACGCCCTGCCGGAAGGTCCCTTGGTGGCCGCCGTGCCGGTGTCCATCCGGAGTGCGGAGGAGAAGGGCGCCAACGGCAACAAGGTCTCGACCATGATCGCCGCGCTGCCGACGAACCTGGCCGACCCGGTGGAACGGATGCATGCCTGCTCGGCCGCCATGCAGGCCGCCAAGGAGCAGCACGGCGCGCTGCCGGCGACCCTGCTGTCCGACGTGACGCAGTTCGCCATGCCGGCGCTGGCAGGGCAGGCGGCGCGGCTCGCCGCCCGGGTCAGGCTGCTCGAGCGCGTCAACCCGTTCAACCTGTTCATCAGCAACGTGCCCGGACCCAACGTCGCCCTGTACTACGCCGGGGCCCGGCTGCTCGGCTACTACCCGCTGTCCGCGATCGCCGACGGTCAGGGGCTCAACATCACGGTCTGCTCGCTCGACGGCGGCATGCACTTCGGGCTGATCGCCGACCGCGAGCTCGTCCCCGACCTCGACGCGATGGTCGGCTACCTCGAGGAGGAGCTCGCGGTGCTGGTGAAGGCCGCAAGCTGACCCAGATCACCGCTCGGCTGGCAGCGCCGCGAGCAGACGGTCGAGATGCGCCACCTGTGCCGGGTTGATCTTCGTCCGGGCTGTGGGCACGTCGAACCACTGCACGCGGTCGATCTCGGGGAATTCCTGCCAGCGTCCCTGCCAGGTCATGCCGAAGGTGTTGCTCACGGCGGACGCCGGGTCGAGGTCGCCTTCGACGGCCCAGGCGACGACCCGCTTGCCCCCCTTCTGCACGACCTCGCCGAGGTCGAGCGCCGGACCGTCCGGGACCGGGTGGCCGAGCTCCTCCTCGAACTCGCGGTAGGCGGCCGCGCGCGGCAGCTCCAGGTCGTCGTACTCGCCCTTGGGGACCGTCCAGACGTCCTTGTGGGCGTGCAGCGGCCCGCCCGGGTGCGCCAGCAGCACCTCGAGGGCAGGGGTGCGGCGAAACAGCAGGATCCCGGCACTGCGCTTGGCCACGGTGTCACTCTGCCAGCGTCACTCTGCCAGGCAGATCACAGGTTGCTGCCAGGGCGCTCCCGGCTGGGCTCCCGATGCTGCCTGCATGACTGAGCAGACCGCCCTGTCCCGACGCGCGAAGGCGTTGGGCATCTTCGGCACGGCCCTGATCGCCGGGGTCGTCGGGGTCATGACGCTGCAGAGCTCGTCGGCGTCGCCCAGCGCGGCCAGCAACCCCCGAGGTGGTCCGCCGGGGTTCCAGGGAGGTCCGCGTGGTGGCTTCGCGGGGAGCGGCCTGCGCGGTCCGGTCGACGCCCTCAGCGCCACGAGCATCACGGTCGGCGGCACCACCGTGACGGTCACCAGCGCGACGACCGTGATCGTCAACGGTGCTCCTGGTTCGCTGGCCGACGTGACCAAGGGGACCAACGTCTTCGTGCAGACGACAGGCACCGGCTCCTCGCGCGTGGCCGACCGCATCCTCGTCGGGTCGATGCGACGGGGCGGCCCCGGTGGCGGCCCCGGCCCGGGCCAGCCCCCGGGCACGACCACGAAGACCTGAGACGCCATTAGCCTGAGGGGGCCATGTCCGCCGCGCTCTCCGTCACCGACCTGCGCGACCGGCTCCCCGGCCTGATGCTGCGCGATCAGCGACGACTGGCACGGCGTCTCGACGACCCCAGGGTCGACCTGTCCCGGGTGGCCTCGGACATCGCCAGGGCGGAGGAGCGCGTCAGCGCCCGTCGTACCGCCGTCCCCTCGATCACCTATCCGGAGCAGCTGCCGGTCGCGCAGGTCCGCCAGGACATCGCCGCGGCCGTCCGCGACCACCAGGTCGTCGTGCTGGCGGGGGAGACCGGGTCCGGCAAGACGACGCAGCTGCCCAAGATCCTGCTGGAGCTCGGGCGCGGCGTCACCGGCCTCGTCGGTCACACCCAGCCGCGCCGGATCGCGGCCCGGGCGGTGGCGGAGCGGGTCGCGGAGGAGCTCGGCACCGAGCTGGGCGACCTGGTCGGCTACACGGTGCGCTTCCACGATCAGGTCGCGGACTCGACGCTCGTGTAGGTCATGACCGACGGCATCCTGCTCGCGGAGCTCTCGCGCGACCGCGACCTGATGGCCTACGACACCATCGTCATCGACGAGGCCCATGAGCGATCGCTGACGATCGACTTCCTGCTGGGCTACCTCAAGCAGCTGCTGCCGCGACGGCCGGACCTCAAGGTCGTCATCACGTCGGCGACGATCGACCCGCAGCGGTTCAGCCGGCACTTCGACGACGCACCGGTGCTCGAGGTGAGCGGCCGGACCTACCCGGTCGAGGTCCGGTACCGGCCGCTGGACGACGAGCAGGACCAGATCGCCGGCATCGTCGCCGCGTGCGAGGAGCTGCCGGGCGACGGCGACATGCTGGTCTTCTGCAGTGGGGAACGGGAGATCCGCGACGCGGCCGATGCCCTGCGCGGCGTGACGGACGCCGAGATCGTGCCGCTGTTCGGGCGGCTCTCGGCGGCGGAGCAGCACGTGGTGTTCGCGTCGCACTCGGGCAGGCGGATCGTGCTCGCGACCAACGTCGCAGAGACGTCGCTGACGGTGCCCGGCATCCGCTACGTCGTTGACCCTGGCACTGCCCGCATCTCGCGGTACAGCAACCGGACCAAGGTGCAGCGGCTCCCGATCGAGCGCATCAGCCAGGCGTCGGCGACCCAGCGCGCGGGCCGCTGCGGCCGGGTGGCGGACGGCGTGTGCATCCGGCTGTACAGCGAGGAGGACTTCGACAGCCGGCCGGAGTTCACCGAGCCGGAGATCCTGCGTACCAACCTCGCCTCGGTGCTGCTGCAGATGGCATCGCTCGGCCTGGGCGACCTGGAGGACTTCCCGTTCCTCGAGCCGCCGGACCGGCGCAATGTCCGGGACGGTCTCCAGCTGCTCGAGGAGCTCGGCGCGATCGGCGACGACGGTCGGCTCACCCGCGTGGGGCGACAGCTCGCGCAGCTGCCGGTCGACCCGCGGATGGCGCGGATGATCGTCGAGGCGGGTCGGCTCGGCTGTGTGAAGGAGGTGCTGGTCATTGCCGCCGCGCTGTCGATCCAGGACCCGCGCGAACGGCCGCTCGCCAAGCAGCAGCAGGCGACGGAGGCGCACGCCCGCTTCGCCGACCCGGTGTCTGACCTGCTGGCCTGGCTGAAGCTGTGGCAACACGTGCAGGACCAGCAGAAAGCCTTGTCCTCCAGTGCTTTCCGCCGGATGTGCAAGCGCGAGTTCCTCAACTACCTGCGCATCCGGGAGTGGCAGGACCTGCACGGCCAGCTCCGCCGGGTGTCGCGGTCGATGGACCTCGATCTCGAGTCGTCCGGTGATCCCTCGACGGTGACGACGGCACTGCTCTCGGGCCTGCTGTCGCACGTCGGTCTGCGCCAGGAGGCCCGCGAGTACGCCGGCGCCCGGGGTGCCCGCTTCGTCATCGCCCCTGGCAGTCCGCTGGCCAAGAAGCCACCGGCGCTGGTCGTCGCCGCTGAGCTCGTCGAGACGTCACGGTTGTTCGCTCGCCAGGTCGCGCGGATCGAGCCGGAGCAGGTCGAGAAGGTCGGTGGGCACCTGCTCAAACGGTCCTACTCGGAGCCGCACTGGGAGCACAAGCGCGGCTCGGTCGTGGCCTTCGAGCGGGTCACGCTCTACGGCGTACCGATCGTGGCCCAGCGCAAGGTGGAGTACGGACGTATCGACCCGGAGATGTCGCGTGACCTGTTCCTCCGGCACGCGCTCGTCGAGGGTGACTGGGAGACGCACCACGCCTTCTGGAAGCACAACCAGGCCCTGCTCGCCGACGTCGACGAGCTGGAGCGGCGGGCCCGCCGCCGCGACATCGTCGTCTCCGACGACGTGGTTCACGACTTCTACGACAAGCGCATCCCCGCGGACGTCGTCAGCGGCGCACACTTCGACCGCTGGTGGAAGCAGACCAAGCCGGCTGACCCGCACCTGCTCGACCTCCGCCTCGAGGACCTCGTCAGCGGCGACGTCGACCCGGGGGAGCACCCGTCTGTCTGGGTGAGCGGTGACCTCCGCCTCGATCTCTCCTACGCGTTCGACCCCGGCACCCACGCCGACGGCGTCACCGTCGACGTTCCCCTCGCGGTTCTCAACCGGGTGAAGCCGGAGGACTTCGCATGGCAGGTCCCGGGGATGCGGCTCGAGCTCGTCACCGCCCTCATCAAGACGCTGCCGAAGCCGCTGCGCGTCAAGCTCGTGCCCGCCCCCGACACCGCGCGCCAGATCCTCGAGCGGGTCTCGCCGCGAGAGGAGGACCTGCTGCGCGCGCTGTCCAGGGAGGCCCGGGCCCTGAAGGGCGTCATGGTGCCGGTGGGGGAGTGGGCCCTGGACCGGCTGCCGTCGCACCTGCGGCCGACCTACCGGGTCATGGACGGCTCGACGGCCGTCGGCGAGGGCAAGGACTTGGAGGCCCTGCAGGAGGCACTCGCGAAGCCTGCTCAGGCCGCGATCGCCTCTGCGGCAGGCGATCTCGAGATGTCCGGCCTCACGAGCTGGACCGTCGGTGACCTCCCCGCCGAGGTGACGGCGGGAGTCGTGGTCGGCTATCCGGCACTGGTCGACGAGGGCAGTTCGGTGGCCCTGCGGGTGCTCCCGGCACCGTCTCCGGAGGTGCACCACGCGGGCGTACGGCGGTTGCTGCTCCTGGGCACGCCCTCGCCCGTGAAGGCGGTGTCCGGGCGGCTCTCCAACGCGGCGAAGCTGGCGCTGGCAAACAACCCGCACGGAAGCCTGCAGGCACTGATGGATGACTGCGTCACGGCTGCGGTCGACTCCCTGATGGCCGAGGCACCACGCACCGCGGCGGCGTTCGAGCACCAGCTCGGAGTCGTCCGTGCCGGGATCGTCGAGGCGCTGCTGCAGGTGCTAACGGACGTCGAGAAGGTGCTTGCGGTGCCCGTAGCAACCTTGCCGGGACCTGCTGCGGCCGACCTCGCGGCGCAGCGGGAACGCTTGGTGCACAAGGGGTTCGTGACCGAGCACGGCGCGGCGCGGCTGCCGGACATCGCCCGCTACCTCCAGGCGGCAGCGGTGCGCGCGGAGCGGCGTTCCCCGCGCGACGCGGAGCACCTGGGTGACGTGCACGCCGTGGAGAAGGAGTGGGCTGCGTTGCCCGCCGGGCAGGGCAAGGACCGCATCGGCTGGATGCTCGAGGAGCTCCGGGTCTCGCTGTTCGCCCCGGTCCTGAAGGCCAAGGGTCCGGTGTCGGTGCAGCGCATCTGGCGTGCGATCGACGAGCTCCTGCCCTAGCGCCCTGCGTCCCGGATCAGCTGTCAGGCCTCGAGGAAGGCGCGCTCGTCCTCCGACAGCGGACGGGGGCGGCGCTCCTCGTCGCTCAAGGCCACCATCGTCACGTGCCCGACCGCGACGATCGCGTCCTCGTTCCGGATCTCGTGCAGCAGCGAGAACGACGAGGTGCCGACCTTCTCGACGGACACGGTGATGTCCACGGACCTGGTGCCGCCGCGGATCTGGTCGTCGTAGTCGCAGGAGGCGTGCCGTACGACCATGTGGCCGCGCAGCGTCCGGGGGAGTGCGCGCATTACCTCGACGCGAGCCGTCTCCATGAGCTCGAAGTAGGCCACGTTGTTGACGTGGTTGAGCGGGTCGAAGTCGCTGAACCGGATCTGCACCGGCACCGTGAGGCTGAACACCCGATGCACCCTAGGCTGACCGTCGGTGCGCCGGGAAGTCTGGTCGGCAGTCCTGTCGTGCTGACCTGAGGAGACCGGTGAAGCTGCCACTGATCTACCTCGCGTTCGCGGCCTTGATCCCCGTCTCGGTGGGGCAGTCGTCCGTCGAGCCGGTGGTCACGGTCGCGCTCGTCCTCATCCTGTTCGACGGCGGCACAGGCATGGGGCTCGCGCGGTTCCGGGCGGTCGCGCCCACCGTCCTTCGCCTCGGCCTGCTGGGGACGGCCGCGACCGTGGCGGGGGCAGCGGTCGTCGGCCACCTGGTCCTCGGCGTCAGCTGGTACCTCTCGGTGCTCCTCGCCACCGCCCTCGCCCCCACCGACCCTGCGGTCGTGTTCAGCGTGCTCGGGTCC
>JAWWOJ010000098.1:0-3045 GCA_033851885.1 Frankiales bacterium
TCCGGGTCCGAGCGGTGCCGCTTCACGTTCCCGCGCCAGCGACGGGACCGCCGGCTGTGCCTGGCGGACTTCTTCCGGCCGCAGGAGTCGGGCGAGACCGACGTCGTCGCGTTCCAGGTCGTGACGATGGGTTCGCACGTCTCGGCCGTGACGGCGGAGATGTTCGAACGCAACGCCTACCGGGAGTACCTCGAGCTGCACGGCCTCTCGGTGCAGCTCACCGAGGCGCTGGCTGAGATGTGGCATGCCCGCATCCGCGCGGAGCTCGGCTTCGGAGCGGAGGACTCCAGCGACCTCCAGGCGATGCTCTCGAAGCAGGCCTACCGCGGTTCGCGCTACTCCTTCGGCTACCCCGCCTGCCCCAACGTGGAGGACCAGGACAAGGTGCAGGACCTGCTCGAGTGGCAACGCATCGGGGTACAGCTGTCCGAGGAGTCGATGCTGGTGCCGGAGCAGTCGACGGCTGCGCTCGTCGTGCATCACCCCGAGGCCAAGTACTTCGCTGCGCGATGAGGCGAGAGCGAGCGCCAGCGAGCGGGTCGCCGAATCGCGCCAATCTCGCCGCACGGTGACGACGAGGGCATGGGACAGCCGCGACCGGCTGCGCCCGGACCGGGCGTTCGGCCCGGTCGGGCTGCTGCGCCGTCGTCGTACTCGCCCTGGTCTGCAGGCGGTGCTCTGGGACATGGACGGCCTGCTCGTCGACACCGAGCCCGTCTGGACGACAGCCGAGGAAGAGCTGGCTGAGCGACTCGGCTGCACCTGGAGCGAGGAGCTGAAGGCCCAGATCGTCGGGACCAGGCTCGAGGCGTCGGTGCCCACGATCCTTCAGTGGTACGGCGTCGAGCCGACGCCGGCCCGCGTCGCCGAGAGCGCCGCGTGGTTGCTCGACCGCATGGTCGGGCTGTTCGCCACCGAGGTCCGGGCTCGGCCAGGGGTCACCGAGCTGCTGGCCGCGCTGACGCACGACGAGATCCCGATGGCGCTCGTCTCCTCGTCCTACCGCGTGCTGGTCGATGCGGTGCTGAAGCACGGCTTCGGTCCCTTCCCGGTCACGGTGGCGGGTGACGAGGTCGTCCAGGGCAAGCCCGACCCCGAGCCGTACCGGGTCGCCTGCGAGCGCCTCGGGGTCCGGCCGGACCGGTGCGTGGTCCTCGAGGACTCCCCGTCCGGCGTCGCCAGCGGCGAGGCGGCCGGCTGCCGCATGGTGGCCGTGCCGAGCGTGCCGGACGTCGTCATCGCCCCGGGTGAACGCCGGCTGGTCCTGCCGTCCCTGGTGGGCCTCGATGTCGACACGCTGCGCTCGCTCGTCGCCTGACCCGCCACGCATCGCCTGAGCGCACACGCAGCGTGACATTTCGTGCCCGAATTCACCTGGATGGACCCCTCAAGGGATAGCCCGCAGGGTCGATGGAGTAACTATCCGTCACAACTTCAGGGGTCGTTCGAAAGGGCAAACCCGCCGCGAGGCGGGGACGCAAAGCCACGGAGGTCTCGTACCTAGCCGGGCTCCCGAACCCGACCGTCCCCATGATCAAGGGGACGCCCGTGGTTGCTCGTCGAACCGTTCTGCTGGCCGCCGGAAGCATCATCGCTGGCGTGTTGATCGCGCAGACCGTTCCCTCGACGGCCTTCGCCGGTGGCCGGGTCCGGCCCTTCGGCCACCAGCCGCTGGGAACGCTCGGGACCTACGCCGTTCCCGGCGCGACTGACACCGCGGCCATCGGCCCGGTCGATCCCGACGGCACGCTCCTCGCCGCCAACGCGGTCAGCCCATCCGTCGAGCCGAGCCTGGTGCCCGATGGGGACCCGAATGCGGTCCCGACCGACGCGGCCAGCGCAGCTCCGGCCGCTGCGCCGAGTGCGGCCCCGACCACGGCCCCTGCCGCCCCTCCTGTGGCGGTCCCCAGCGGCGCCACGCTTCCGATCGGCGACCGTCCCGGCTGGCACCAGGTCGTCGCCGAGAGCTTCAGCGGCAGCTCGGTTCCCTCCGGCTGGGGCACGTACGAGGGTCACCCCGGCGGCGAGCCCGACGGCATGTGGCTCCCCTCGCACGTGACCGTCAACAACGGCGCGATGCACCTCAACGGCTACAAGGACGGCGGCCGCTGGGTCACCGGTGGCGTCATGAACTCCCACGCCGCGAGCATGCAGTACGGCAAGTACGAGATCCGCTTCCGGATGACCAAGGGCGTCGGCGTGAAGTACGCCATCCTGCTCTGGCCGCACACTGCCGACTGGCCCGTCGGCGGCGAGATCGACTTCGCCGAGGACGGTGGCAGCGGCACCCGCAACCACACATCAGCGACCATGCACTACGGCACCGACAACAGCATCATCCAGCGCGAGATCACCGGCGTGGACTTCAGCCAGTGGCACACGGTGGGTGTCGAGTGGACCGCAGGGAAGATCGTCTACACGCTCGATGGCAAGCAGTGGGCGAGCGTCGTCTCCTCCAACGTGCCGCGCAGCGTCATGGACCTGGCGATCCAGACCGAGACCGGCACCTGTGGCGAGCGGTGGCTCGGCTGCCCCGACGCGACGACCCCCACGCGCGTGAACCTCGACGTCGACTGGGTCTCGGTCTGGAAGAAGGTCTGACCGCTCCCGGTCAACCCCCGGAGTGAAGACGTAGCGCGGTCAGCACGACCGCGGCCGTCACGAGGACGGCGAGCACCGCGTACAGAAGCTGTGTCTCGGTCCTCGACCTCATCGCCCGTCCGCTCGACGGATCGCTGAGCTCACGCCGGATCTCGAGGACGACCGCCAAGGTCAGTGCCCAGTTCAGCGCCAGTGCGCTCAGGGTCGTCACGACGCCGTCCTTCGGCCGAGCACCAACGCGTCCGGCGCGGACGCCAGGCGGCGGTAGAGGTGCAGTCGGAGGAGCTCGTCGACGACCTTCTGGGTCCACCCCGCCGGCTGACCGAACTGGAGCTGGCCCAGCACGTCCATCGTCGAGGTGACGTAGAGGTAATCGGGGCGACTGCGCCGGACGCAGCGCACGATGTCGCTTCCGCAGACATCGGGCGCGAACGAGATGGCCTC
>JAWWOJ010000130.1:0-10033 GCA_033851885.1 Frankiales bacterium
CGAGTCGACGACCGTCAGCGGGATGTCGATGCCACGCCGGTCCCACTCGGCCCGCAGCGCTTCGGTGTCGTCCGCGTCGACCGAGACCGTCAGCGCGGTGAGGTCGTGCGGCCGAGTCGCCTTGGCATAGGACAGCGCCCGCAGCGTGGGTGCGTGGATCTTGGAGACCAGCACGACCGCGTGGTTGCGAGACGGCGCGGCGATGAGGTCGTCGGACGGCACGAGCTCCTCGCGGACCCGGTCGTAATGCCGCTTGATGCTGCGCATGAGCAGGAACAGCACAGCCATGGCGGCGAGCGCGATCCAGGCGCCGCGCACGAACTTGGTGATCAGGACGATGAGCAGGACGGTGCCCGTCATCCCGAGGCCGATGGCGTTGATGATCCGCGCGCGGATCATCCGTCTGCGCACGGCCGGGTCCTGCTCGGTGGTCAGCAGCCGCGTCCAGTGCCGGACCATGCCGGTCTGCGAGAGCGTGAAGCTGATGAACACGCCGACGATGTAGAGCTGGATCAGCCGGGTGACCTGCGCGTCGAAGGCGACGATGAGCGCCATCGCGAAGGTCGCCAGCAGCACGATGCCGTTGGAGTAGGCCAGCCGGTCACCGCGGGTGTGCAGCTGCCGCGGCAGGTAGCCGTCCTTGGCGAGGATCGAGCCCAGCACCGGGAACCCGTTGAACGCGGTGTTGGCCGCGAGGATGAGGATGATCCCGGTGAAGGCGATCACGACGTAGGACAGCGCGTGCAGCGGACCGCGGAAGACCGCGTCGGAGAGCTGGCTGATGACGGTCGGCTGGGTGTAGGAGTCACCCACCGGCTGCCCGTGCAGGAGCAGCTGCACCCCGGGGCGTTCGGCGAAGTGCAGGTGGGTGAGGTGGCCCAGGGTCAGGATGCCCATGAGCATCGTGACGGCGATCGTGCCCATCAGCAGCAGCGTGGTGGCGGCGTTCTTCGACTTCGGCTTCTTGAAAGCTGGTACGCCGTTGCTGATCGCCTCGACACCGGTGAGCGCCGCCGAGCCGGACGAGAAGGCGCGGAGCAGCAGGAACCCCGCGGCGAAGCCGGTGAACATGAAGCCGTGCTCGGGCTGGATCGTGTACTTGGCGCTGGACACGTCGGGGAGGGTGCCGAAGAAGTGCCGGCCCAGGCCGAACAGCGTCATGCCGATGATCGAGATCATGAAGCCGTAGGTCGGGATCGCGAAGGCCGCTCCCGACTCCTTGACGCCCCGCAGGTTCACGGCCGTGAGCAGGAGCACCAGCCCGACGGCGACCAGCGCCTCGTTGCCCTTGACGAACCCGAGGGCGGAGGAGGCGTTCTGCACGCCGGACGACACCGAGACCGCGACGGTGAGCACGTAGTCCACCAGCAGCGCCGAGGCGACCGTCAGGCCGAACCGGTCGCCCAGGTTGACGGTCGCGACCTCGTAGTCGCCGCCACCCGAGGGATAGGCATGCACGTTCTGCCGGTATGACGCGACGACGGTGAGCATCACCGCCGCGACGACCAGCCCGATCTTCCAGCTGAAGGAGTAGGCCGCCAGGCCGGCGACCGAGAGCGTCAGGAAGATCTCGTCCGGCGCGTAGGCCACCGACGACAGCGCGTCACTCGCAAAGACCGGCAGGGCGATCTTCTTCGGGAGGAGGGTCTCCCCCAACCTGTCGCTGCGCAGGGCACGGCCCAGCAGGAGCCGCTTTGCGAAGTCACCGATGCCGGGCACGAGCCAGAAGCCTAGGGGTGCGCGCCGTGTAGCGTTTCGCGTCATGCACGTGGTGATCATGGGATGCGGTCGCGTGGGGTCCACGCTGGCCCGCATCCTGGAGCGAGGCGACCACTCGGTGGCCATCATCGACCAGGACGCCGGGGCCTTCCGCCGGCTCTCCTCGGACTTCTCGGGTCTCCGCGTCACGGGGGTCGGCTTCGACCGCGACACCCTCGTCGAGGCGGGCATCGAGCGGGCCGAGGCGTTCGCCGCCGTGAGCTCGGGCGACAACTCCAACATCATCGCCGCCCGGGTGGCCCGGGAGACCTTCGGCGTCGAGAACGTCGTCGCCCGCATCTACGACCCGGCGCGTGCCGAGGTCTATCAGAAGCTCGGCATCCCCACGGTGGCCACGGTCCGCTGGACCGCCGACCAGGTGCTCCGCCGGCTGCTCCCGACCGGCATGCTCAGCGAGTGGCGCGACCCCAGCGGCAGGATCGTGCTGGCGGAGCTCGCCTTCGACCCGAAGTGGATCGGCCACAAGGTCAGCATCATGGAGGAGGAGTCCGGAGCCCGGGTCGCACTGCTCACCCGCCTGGGCGAGGGCATGCTGCCCGGGCGGGGCGCGGTCATCCAGGACGGCGATCTCATCCACGTGACGATGACCTGGGACCAGCGCGAGGCGGTCGAGCGGGTCTTCGCCGCCGGCCCGACGGAAGGGCACTAGGTGAGCAGCTGATGCGCGTCGCCATCGCCGGAGCCGGCAACGTCGGCCGGTCCATCGCCCTCGAGCTCCTCGAGAACGGGCACAGCGTGCTCCTCGTCGAGCGGGAGCAGCGAGCCATGAAGGTGCAGACCGTCCCCACCGCGGAGTGGCTGCTCGGCGACGCCTGCGAGATCGCGACCCTGCAGACCGCCCGGCTCGAGGAGTGCGACGTGGTGGTCGCCAGCACCGGCGACGACAAGGTCAACCTCGTGATGAGCCTCCTCGCCAAGACCGAGTTCGGCGTGCCCCGTGTCGTGGCCCGCGTCAACCACCCCAAGAACGAGTGGCTGTTCAACGAGTCGTGGGGCGTCGACGTCAGCGTCTCCAGCCCGCGCCTGCTCGCGGCGGTCGTCGAGGAGGCGGTCAGCGTCGGCGACCTGGTGCGGCTGCTGACCTTCCGGCAGGGCCAGGCCAACCTCGTCGAGCTCACGCTCGCGCCCGATGCCGACCTGGTCGGCAAGCTGCTCGGCACGATCAGCTGGCCCGCCGACTCGGCGCTCGTCGCGATCCTGCGCGAGGGGCGGGTCATCACGCCCAGCACCGATGTCGCCCTGGAGGCGGGTGACGAGTTGCTGCTCGTCGCCACCGCTGAGGTCGAGGACGAGTTGGACGTGTTGCTGACGAAGCCCGCTCAGGCCTGAGGCACCGGCGCGACGGGCACCCGCCGCACGGCCCACACCGTGAAGAAGGCGGCCCCCAGCAGCAAGGCGTAGCGCTCGACCTGGATGACGCCGAACAGGATCGCGTTGTCCTTGGCGTTGTCGCCGACGGTGAGCGCGACTGCGGTCGCGACCGCAGAGCGGATGAGGAACGACGCGGCCCAGACCCAGGTCGAGAGCACGCAGGCCCTGCGGAGCGCCGGGTCGGTCTTCCAGGTCTCGTATTTCGCGTCGATCGCGACCAGGGTCAGCGCGACGGCCGGCTGCTTCACCAGATTGGACAGGGCGAAGCCGATCCCGCTGAGAGCTGTCAGCACGATGCCCGGCAGGAAGAAACCCTTGCCGGTGCCGGTCGCCTTCGCGATCGCGACCGCGACGAGCAGCCCGAAGAACCCGCTCAGGCAGTACTGCAACGACTCGCCCCTGGTGCGCCGGTAGGCCATCACCAGCAGCCCCACCGCGACGGCCGCGACGATGCCGGTGTTGAGGTCGCTCAGCAGCCGCACGACGATGAAGACGACCGCCGGCACGCTGCTGTCGAAGACGCCCTTCGCCCCGCCCATCAGGGCGAGGAAGTGACCGACGCGCAGCTCTTCCGAGTCAGCCACCGACGGCCTTGAGCTCGTACTCCGGGTTGAACAGGGTGACCTTCCCCTCGCGCTTGGTCAACCGGCCGCGGGCCACCAGCGAGCGTCCGGGGTCGATGCCGCGGATCCGCCGACGACCGAGCCAGACGAGGGTGACGGTCCCCGTCCCGTCGTACAGCTCGGCCTCGAGGGTGGGCACTCCGGCGAGGGGCCGCAGAACGACGGCGCGCAGGGTGCCGGCGACGCAGACGGGCTTGCCCATGGAGCACAGGTCGACGGTCGTCGCGCCGGATTTCTCGACCTCGGCACGCAACTCTTCGCTGTGCATCTCCTCCTCGTCGGCGGTCAGCCGATGGAGGGCGCGCTTGATGCGGGACACGCCTCAGATGCTACGCCGCGGCCGGCGTCGCTAGCGGATCTCGGTGATCTCCGGGCCACGCTCCGGCATCTGGAAGCCCTGCTGCTCAGCCGCCTCCGCCGCGGCCTCCACTGCGTCAGCCGGCAGTCGCAGCGGCAGCGGCTCGCGTACCACCATCGCCTCGTCGCCCCGCGAGACCGCGACCTGCCGAAAGGCCGCGACCAGTGGCGCGAGCAGCTCGTCGTCCTGCGCGGCCGGTCCTGTGACGAGGCCTCGCAGGAACCAGCGCGGGCCGTCGATGCCGAGGAAGCGCGCCGGCGAGAGGACGACGCCCTGGCCCGGGACCTCGGCAGGGACCGAGGCATGCAGCTCGGGCCCGAAGACACCCTCGACCTCGGTCGCCTGGCCGCCGCCGGAGTTCAGCGCATCCCGGATCTCCGTGCGGACCTCTACCCAGATGCCGTCGCGCCGCGGGGCGGCGAAGGCGTTGAGCTGCAGCGCCGACTCGCCGTGCACGAGGGTCGCGGCCACGACCTCGCCCTCGGGGTTCACCTCGAGCCGCACATCGGTGTCGGGCAGCACGGGCACGTGCAGGCTGCCGAGGTCGAGCCGCTCGGGATCGGTCGCGGGCGCGTCCTGGAGGTCCCACGGGCCCTCCGGTCGGGGCAGCTCCCGCACCTGCTCCTCGTCGTCGACCTCGCCGGCCTGCTCAGCCGCGAGCTCACGGAGCAGCTCAGCGTCCTCCGCCGCGCGCTGCTCCTCGTCGAGGTCGTCGACGAAGGTGTCGATGTCCTCGTCGGTGACCTCGTCGATCTCGACCTCGATGCCGCGGTTGCGACGTCCGAACAGAGCCACCTCAACAACCTCCGAATCCGCCGGTGGAACCGTGCCCACCCGCGCCGCGCTCCGACTCGGGGAGCGACTCCGTCTCACGCCACACGACCTGCTCGACCCGCTGTACGACGAGCTGCGCGACCCGGTCCAGCCGCTTGAGCCGCACCGTCTCGTGCTGGTCGTGGTTGACCAGGATCACCTTCACCTCGCCGCGGTACCCCGCGTCAATCGTGCCAGGCGCGTTGACCAGCCCGACGCCATGCTTGACAGCCAGGCCAGAGCGCGGATGCACGAACGCGGCGTACCCCTCCGGGAGGGCGACCGAGATCCCGGTGGGCAGCAGCACCCGCTCCCCCGGCGGTACGTCGGCGTCGACGGTGGTGACGAGGTCGCACCCGGCGTCGCCGGGGCGCGCGTAGGCGGGCAGCGGGACCTCAGGGTCCAGCCGCACGATGTCGACGAGCAGGCGTTGTTGAGTCATCGCTGCGAGACCGTACCGTTGGCGCATGCCGACCTACCAGGAACGCCTCTGGGCTCCGCTGTCGTGGGCCGCCATCGCGCTCGGCGGTGCGGTCCTCGTGGCCGTGAGCTTCCGGGAGAACCTGCTGCTGTTGGGCGGCCTGCCCGCCCTCGGCGTCGTCGCCCTGCTGGCGCTCAGCCGCGACCAGCTCCGGGTCGAGGACGGGGTCCTGCATGTGCCGGGTGCCCGGGCTCCGCTGGCCGCCTTCGGTCCTGCCGAGGTGCTCGATCGGGCCCAACTGCGCGAGCGGATGGGGATCCGCGCGCACCGGGATGCCTGGGTCAGGGTGAAGCCGTGGGCGCGGGCCGCCGTCCTGCTGACCGTGGACGACCCTGGCGACGACACCCCGTACTGGTTGATCGGCACCCGCCACCCGATGGACCTGGCCGTGGCCATGGCCCGGTTCCCCACCACCCGCAGCTCGGAGACCACCACGTCATGACGACCACCCTCGATGAGGAGACCATCGCGTTCGCCGGGGTGTCCGGCCAGGGCCGGCTGCTGCGGGACGGCGCCCTCACCGCCGTGCAACTGCTCGAGGTGTGCCTGCGTCGCATCGAGCGCCTCGACCCGCAGCTGCTCGCCTTCCGCACCGTCTTCGACGACAGTGCGCATGCCGAGGCCCGAGCGGCCGACGAGGCCCTCGCCGCAGGCGACGACCGCCCGCTGCTGGGCGTCCCGATCGCGGTGAAGGACTCGATGGCGATCGCCGGCCACAGCGGGTCGCTCGGCACCGGCTCCCCCGAGCCCCCGGCCCATCACGACTCCGAGGTGGTGCGACGGCTCCGGGCCGCCGGTGCCGTCATCATCGGCACGACGAAGCTGCCCGAGCTCGCCCTCTGGCCGTTCACCGAGTCGGCCACGTTCGGTACGACGCGCAACCCGTGGGCACTGGAGCGGACGCCTGGCGGGTCCTCCGGCGGATCCGCGGCCGCCGTGGCCGCCGGCCTGGTCGCGGCCGCGACGGCAAGCGACGGCGGCGGCTCGATCCGGATCCCGGCGGCCTGCTGCGGGCTGGTCGGCCTGAAGCCGACGCGCGGCCTGGTGTCGCTGGCGCCGCACAAGGAGCACTGGCACGGGCTGTCCGTCGCGGGTGTCCTCACCCGTTCCGTCGAGGACACGGTGACCGTCCTGAACGTGCTGCAGGACGAGCCGCTCAGCACGACGGCACCCGGCCGGCTCCGGATCGCCTGGTCCTTCAAGCCGGTCACGCCGACACCGGTCACGCCCGAGGTCAAGGCCACGCTCCGGCAGGTCGTCGGGCGCCTCCACGACCTGGGCCACGACCTCGTGCATGCCGATCCCGACTGGTCGGGCATCCCCGAGTCGTTCCTCGTGCACTTCACGACGGGCACCGCCGACGACCTCGACGGGCTCGTCGACCCGACCGCGACGGAGTCCCGCACCCGGGCCGTCGCCGGCATCGGCCGGCGGCTCCGCGGCAGGCCCTTCGCCAGGGCGATGCGGCTGAGGCAGCGGGCGACCCAGCGACTCGCCTCAGCACCGGCCGGCGCCGACCTGCTGCTCACCCCGACGCTCCCGAGCGCACCCCTGCGGGCCGAGTCCATGACCGGACTGAAGACGCTCGCTCTCGCGGGTCGGCGGGCGGTGTTCACCTCGGCCTGGAACGTCACCGGTCAGCCGGCCCTGTCGATCCCGGTCGGCCTGTCGGCGGACGGCCTGCCCCTCGCCGTACAGCTGATCGGTCCGGCGCACAGCGAGTCGCTGCTGCTCTCGGTCGGTGCCCAGCTGGAGACCGCATTGTTCGGAGGGACCAACCGCAGGCCGTCTCTGTGACAACCCTGCGGGGCACCGACCTCGACGCCCTGCTGGCCAGCCGGCTGCGCCGCACACTGTCCGACGGCGTGCTCGACGACCGGACAGCGACCGTCGTGTTCGACGACGGCTTCAGCCAGTGGACCGTCGAGCTCGACAAGGGCCGTGGCCGGGTCCGGCGGGGCGCGGCCCCGCAGCCGACGCTCGTCGTGCGCGGCCGGGCGAGTGTGATCGCCGACGTCGTCGCCGGCCAGTCGTCCGGCGTCCAGGCGTTCCTCGACGGCGACGTCACGATCCGGGGCGACCTAGGCCTGTCGCTGCAGCTCGATGGCCTGTTCGGTGGGGACGAACGGCCCGAGCAGTTCCCCCGGGCGCGGTTCGCCGACGTCATGGGGATCCGGACGTCGTACCTCGAGGCCGGCCCGCGCGACGCACCCCCGGTCCTCCTGCTGCACGGGCTCGGCGCCACCAACGCCTCCCTGCTCCCGGTCCTCGCGGACCTGGCCGTGGACCACCGCGTCGTCGCCCCCGACCTGCCGGGGTTCGGCAACACCGCGGCGCCGTCCGCGTCCTACAGCGCGGCGTGGTTCGCCGCCTGGGTCGAGGCTCTCCAGCATTCCGTCGGGATGCGCCGGGCCACTCTGCTCGGCAACTCCCTCGGCGGCAGGATCGCCCTGGAGCAGGCCCTCACCCGTCCGCAGTCGGTGACCGGGCTCGCGCTGCTCACGCCGTCACCGGCGTTCCGTCGGCTGCGTCAGCTGGTGCCGTTCGTCCGGCTGCTGCGCCCGGAGCTCGGCCGCGTCCCGATGCGGCTCAGCCATGCGGTGGTGGTCGAGGCGGTGCGCGCGATGTTCAGCGACCCCGACCGGCTCCCCCAGGCCTGGTACGACGCGGCGGCCGACGAGTGCGTACGCGTGTTCCGGTCCAGGGCGCACCGCGTCGCGTTCTTCGCCTCGGCGCGCCAGATCTTCCTCGAGGAGGCGCACGGCCGGCACGGCTTCTGGGACCGGCTGCCCGGCCTGGTGCCGCCCGCCCTCTTCGTCTGGGGTGACCGGGACCGGCTGGTGCCGTCGACCTTCGCCGCGCATGTCGCGGACGCTCTGCCGGACGCGGGGTCGATCGTGCTGGAGGACTGCGGTCACGTGCCGCAGTTCGAGCACCCGGCCGAGACGATGGCCATCGTGCGGGGCTTCCTGTCGCAGCTGTCCTGAGCCCCCGCTAGCGTTCGTCACGTGACGACGGCGGTGCGCAAGGAGATCCACCCGAACGCGGTGCTGGCGATCGTGCTGACCGCGGTGTTCATGAACCTGCTCGACGTCTCGATCGTCAACGTCGCGATCCCGTCGATCCAGAAGGACCTGGGCGCGTCCTTCGCGGAGGTCCAGCTGGTGCTCGCGGGCTACCAGCTCGCGTTCGCGTGCCTGCTCATCACCGGGGGCCGGCTCGGCGACATCTACGGCCGGCGGCGGTTGTTCGTGCTCGGCATGACGCTGTTCACCTTGGCGTCGCTGGCCTGCGGTCTGGCGCCGCACGCGGTGGTGCTCATCCTGTCGCGCGTCGTCCAGGGCGCCGGTGCGGGGCTGATGGTCCCCCAGGTCCTGTCCACCATCCAGGTGACGATCCCGCCCAAGGAGCGCGGCCGGGCATTCGGGCTCTTCGGCGCGACGATCGGCATCGCCACCATCCTCGGTCCGCTGGTGGGCGGGGCGCTGATCGCCCTGAACCTGTTCGGCACCGACTGGCGCATGATCTTCCTCGTCAACATCCCGGTGGGGGTGGCCTCGGTCGTCGCCGCCATGCGGTTCCTGCCGGAGACCAAGGCACCGGACGCCCCTCGGCTCGACATCCCCGGAGCCATCCTCGTCACCAGCGGGCTGTTCCTGGTGGTCTACCCGCTCACGGAAGGTCGGGAGAAGGGCTGGCCGGCCTGGCTGGTCGCGATGCTGTTCGTGGCCGTCCCCGTCCTGGTGGCGTTCGTGCTGCTGCAGCAGCGCAAGACCCGCGAGCAGCGCAGCCCGCTGGTGCTCATGTCGCTGTTCTCCAACGTGAGCTTCCGCGTCGGGCTGGTGGTGAGCCTGGTCTTCTTCGCGGGCATCCCGGCGTTCTTCTTCACGTTCGGGCTGTACCTCCAGATCGGGCTCGGCTACTCAGCGCTGCACGCCGGCCTGACCGGCTTCCCGTTCGCCCTCGGCACGGCCCTCGCGTCCTCCCGTTCCGATGCCCTGGCGAAGCGCTTCGGCAAGAACCTGCTCCGCTTCGGCGCGGGGCTCCTGTCGCTGAGCATGGTCGTCAACATGGTGGTGCTGGACCACTTCGGCACCGAGCTCCGGTCCTGGGACATCGCGCCGTTCCTGCTCTTCAGCGGCCTGGGTCTCGGCTGCTTCATCGCGCCCCTCACCAACCTGATCCTGGCGGGCATCCAGGGCCGGGAGGCGGGCTCAGCCAGTGGCGTGCTCACGACCGGCCAGCAGGTCGGCGGTGCGCTGGGGGTGGCGGTCATCGGCATCGTGTTCTTCGGCCTGCTCAGCAGCCACGCGCCCCAGGCCGCGCGGGACGCAGCCCCGCGGCTGCCGGCGCAGGTGCCGGTGACGCTGTTCGAGCACTGCTTCGTCGAGCAGGCCAAGGCCCCGGACCCCGCGGTGGCTCCCGCAGACGGCCCGCGGCCGAGGTCGCCGCTGGCCGCGGCCGACTACGGCCGTCGGCTCGACTACCTCTACGCCTTCGAGCGGGCCCTGGTCTACGAGGTGGGCGTGTTCCTGCTGGCCGCGCTGCTCATCGGCTTCCTGCCCAGGACCAGGCCGTAGCGGTCAGCTGCCCTGGATCTGGCGGAGC
>JAWWOJ010000182.1:0-10690 GCA_033851885.1 Frankiales bacterium
ACATACCGTCGGGACATGCGCAGCGGCACGATGAGCTACGTCGCTAGCGCGGCGGACTCAGTCGCCACAGATAGCGGTACGGTCGCATGGATCGGTACAGGCCCAAGCGTTTACCTCACGTCGGTGACGGGCGAGACGCGACGGGTGATCGATGGCCTTGGTCATGTCGAGGGCATGACCGCTGATGGCCGGAAGCTGCTTCGCACCGTGTACTCCGCAGACTCGGGGAGCCAGGTGGTCTTACAGGATCTGCCTGGATTTGACACGACGCCACCGGTGGTCACGGGTCACGCATCACGGCTGCCAGACGGCTCGGGTTGGTACAGGTCACCCACCTCGATCACTTGGAGTGCCAGCGATCCTGATGATGCAGCCACGTCCTTGATTTTGCCAACGCCGACCACCGCAGACATCGAGGGCCGGGCAGTCGCGTACATATCGGGGCCGGCCTGTGATGCCGCTGGCAACTGCGCAACGGGTTCGTACGCGCTGTCGCTGGACATGACCCCTCCGACGGCACAGACGCCCGCACTGGGCGTTACTGTCATGCCCACGACGGGTTCGACGACCGTCACGGCTGCCGCCGCAGACAGCCTTTCGGGGGTGACTGCTGGCGAGATGTTTGTCGGTACCGACCCAGGGGTGGGCAGGGCGACGGCCATGACAGTGACCGCGTCGGCAGCTCGGGTAACGCTGTCAGGGACCGCAGGGCCCAACTTGACGCCAGGGGTCTACCCCGTCGGTGTGCGTTCGCAGGATGCTGCGGGGAACTGGAGCGCTACCGCTTCGAGCTTGCTGGTCGTGTATGACCCCAGCGGTGGGTTCGCTACCGGTGGTGGCTGGCTGGTCCCGGGCAGCGCCACCTCAGACACAGGCGATGCCTTGCCGGGGCTGGACAGCTCCTCGAAGGCGAACTTCGGGTTCGTGGTCAAGTACCAAAACGGCTCCAGCACAGTGCCGGCCGGAAACTTGCAGTTCGACTACAACGTCGGCAGTTTCCACCTGAAGTCCGCCGCGATGCAGTGGCTTGTCGTGACGAACCAGAACATGGCCCAGTTCCAAGGGAACGCCACGGTGAACGGCAGCTCCGCGACGTACCCGTTCAGCGTGCAGGCACGTGACGGTGACCCCACCGGACAGCCGGACCGCTTCGTCATCAAGATCTACCCGGCCGGCTCAGACCCGAACACCACCACTCCGCTCTACAAGGCATCAGGCGACGTCCAGGGCGGCAGCATCGTCATCCACAAGAACTAGATCTGGGCTTGGCCCCTTCTTGGCATCAGCCGCTGATGCGTTGAGAACAACTACTCGTGGCCTGGGCCTGATCCTCCGGGGTGCGGCGCACATGAGGTAGCGACAGTTCTAGGTATCGAGGACGACGCAGAATTCGCAGGTCCCACGCGAGAGGGCCTGCCTAGCTGTCGTCCGGCCACCGGAGGACGATCGGGTCGTGCCAGTCGCTGTTGTCGAGGACGACGTCCGCCGTCTTCATTGGTGAGGCGCTGTCGCGGTACAGGCTCTGGCCCGGCAGATATCGCCGCTCGTAGCGGTGCCGCAGCGCCCTTTCGTCCTCGAACAGTGCGAGGTCCCGCACAAGTGCGCGGGAGAGTGTGACCTCTTCAGGCACGTGCAGGTACACCCTGACGTCCCAGTGATTGAGGAGTTCCGGACGAAGCAAAAAGACGCCGTCGAAGAGGAGGGCAGCCCGCTCGGGGAGTTGTCTGCGCGCCAGTACTGCCGTATCAGCTCGGTAGTCGAACTGGGCAGGTGGCACTTCCGTCGCTCCATCCCGGAAAGGCGTGAGCAGGTCGTGCACCAGCGCGTCGATGTCGAACGAATCCAGGTAGTAGCCCTCGGGAGATTCGTGGCCGCGACGGAGTCGCACGTCCCGCGGCTTGTGCCAGCCGTCCACCGAGGCCCGGAGCACGGGACGCGACAGGTGGTCGGCGACAGCGCCGGCAAGGGTGGTCTTGCCCGCCGCATCGGGACCATCGAAGGCAACGAGCACACGGTCTTCAGGCAAGCCGTCGATGAGGGCAACCAATCGCTCCACGACCGTCACGCCTGCGAGGCTATGTCCCAGCTCCTGCGGACGCCCAGGTCGTGCAAGCAGAGCAGGTAGCGACAGGGACCGCGAGCCGCTGAGCACCGAATCGACTACCCCAGATAGTCGCTCGGTGATCCAGCCGAGGCTACGTGGGTGCGATGATTCGCTTGGAGCTTGTCTGCCGATCCCTCACAGACGGAGAACGACTCTTCTGTTTGACCGATGTGCGGTCCCTACGCGGAGGGTCGTCGCTCAGGGCAGCTCTCGCAACCGCAGAGCGTGTGTGTCTAGCTCGAGCACCTCGTCCGCCCTGGAGACGACCGCGCGCCAATCGTCGATGGCCGCGCGAAGGTAGCGGCCCGACAGGGCGTCGAGAAGGCCGGAGTCCATGTCGCAGATCAGGTCCAGGCACCGCTCGATCGGCGTCCACACGTCCTCGTCATGCCAGATGTGGGTGAACACCTCGGCGGTCATGTCGGTCTTCACCATGCCGGGGGACAGGGCGAAGACGCGCACCCCGCTGGCGTGGCACTCGCCGGCGAGGGCCTCGGTGAAGCGGTTTACCGCGGCCTTGCTCGCCATGTAGGCCGAGGTCAGCTCGCCGTCGTTGTCGAGCCCGATCGGATAGGTGGCCGCGCCGGAGGACAGGTTCACGACGCGGCCGCTGCCTCGGGCGATCATCCCGGGCAGCACCGCACGGGTGCACAGCTGCGTGCCTCGTACGTTGACCTCCATCACTCGCCACCAGTCGGTGTCGGTCAGGTCCCACGTCAACCCGCTCCCGCCGGACACGGCGGCGTTGTTGACCAGCAGGTCAGGCACCCCGTGATCGGCGATGATTTGAGCGAAGACCTCGGACACAGCATCCGGAGACGCGACGTCGAGGACATGCCCGACTGCTCCGGTCTGCGCCGAGAGGTCATCCAGGCCGGTGCGGGACCTGGCGAGGGCGATGACGGTCTGCCCCTCGGAGGTCAACCGTTCAGTGAGTGCCCGTCCGATGCCTCGGCTCGCCCCGGTCACGACGGCTACTCGCTGCGTCATGCGGTGACACTAGGGCCCCTCAGCACGGGTGAGAGGTCCGCCGCCCGGCGCATGGCCATGCGCCGTTCCTCGATGTCCTTCGGTGCAGGTGATCGAGGACGCCCGTCGAAAGGGGACTGGGTGCCCCTTCGTCGCCTGCTGCTCTGCTCCGCGTTGCTGATCGCTGCCTGCGCCGCCATCGCCGGCGGCGCAACGGCGGGCAGTGTCCCAGCCCGGCTGGGTGCGGAGATCCGGGTGAGGACACCCGGAGTGGGCGTGACCGGCTGCCCGCTGGAGGGTGAGCCGAGCACTGCGGTGACAAGCGCGGGCACGTGGGTTGCGTACAACGACGACCAGACCTGCCCGATCAACCCGACCGGCCACTTTCACCTGACGACGGTGCAGCTGCTGCCCGAGGGCGGCGGTCAGGCCCGGCTAGTGACGTCGAGCCCGCTGGTCGAGGGTGAGTACTTCTCCGGCGACCCGGCGCTGGCACCCGACCCGGCGCATCCCGGCTCAGTGCTGCTGGCGACGCTGCTCGGGGAGCCGAACGGGTCGGTGATCGTGGGCGCCTTCCGGATCGCGCCGTCACTGGTGATGACGCGACTGCCCACGGTCACGATCAAGGGCACGGTCACCGACGACAAGGAGTTCCTGGCCTCCGACACCGGGCGCGCCAGCCGCTATCGCGGCCGCTCCTACCTGGTCTGGGACGCGATCGGAAAGGGAACGGTCCTGCGGAGCTTCGACGGACGGTCTTGGGGGCCGCCGGTGGTGCTCCAGTCAGCGTCCGGCTTTCCCGACGTGGCTGTCGGC
The DNA here is from genome assembly GCA_033851885.1 of Frankiales bacterium. GTDB lineage: Bacteria > Actinomycetota > Actinomycetes > Mycobacteriales > SCTD01 > RYN-111. The sequence continues at coordinate 3,890 of JAWWOJ010000182.1, forward strand.
CCGGACGGCACTGTCGCGGCCGTCTACGAGACCGGCTCAGGCGTCGCTGTCCGCGTCAGCCACGACGGCGGCCGCACCTTCTCACCGGAGCACGCCGTCCTGCTCGGCACCGACCCTGGCCGCAGCGACGCCGGTTGCCCGCTCCGCGGCACGATCGGTCAGCATCAGCGCGCGAGCAAGAGCGTGCGGGTCGCCTTCGACATCCGCGGCGGCCTGCACGTCGTGGCGGCCCTCGGCTCCCCCCCGGTGCCCAACGTCTACGTGCCCACTCCGGGCGCAGTCACCGGCGGCTCCGGCCGGATCGAGCACGCGGTCAGCTACGACGGCGGTCGCACCTTCGCGACGGGTCCTGTCGCATCCGGCGGCTCCGGCCCGGTCGGTGCTCCCGTCCAGTGGGCCCCCGCGGTCGCGGCGCTCCCGACAGGTGGCGTCGCGATCGCCTGGCTCGAGACCACCGACCTCGCGCAGACGAGCTACGACGCCCACCTGGCGGTGCTGGGTCAGGGCGCTGGCTTCGGGGCGTCGACCGTGATCCGCCTGTCGCGCAGCACCTCTGACTTCCTCGACGCGACCGAGGCGTTCGGCAACTCCAACTGCTATGGCATCGGCGACTACATCGGCCTGGCCCCGACCAGCCGTGGCGTCACCGCGACCTGGCCCACCACGGCTGGAACCACCCCGGGCATCGACAGCGACGTCCTCGTCCGGTCCGCCTTTGTGCGGTAGTCCCAGGTTGGCGCACCAGCGCCACCCCGCGATTGGGGTCGCTGGCGGCGAAGGCCTTGTCGCACTTGACGGGGGATGTCAGGTTCCCGTGAGCGCAACAGTCGGCGAGGTCCCTGCGAGGTTGTGGCTGTCCGCAGCCCGCACGACCCGATAGGTCGTTGCACCGCGTGCTGCCTTCAACGAAAACCGGTAGGCGCTGGTGCTGCTGAGCCGGACGTTGGCGATGGTGTGCCAGGCCCCGCTGTAGTACCGCTGAATCGATACGACTTGGTTCGGCTTGGCGGGCGCGACTCCGCCGGCGAGGAGGACCGTGTCACCGGTGCGGACGGAGGAGGCACTCAGTTTTGCCGTGACCCGTTGTGCGACAGAGGTAGTCACGACGGTGCTCGTGCTGGACGCCGGGCCGTATGCGCCACCCGGGTGCAGGAACCGGTAGTCGGTGTTCACCGTCGGCGTGACGGGGTACGCGAGCTTCCCGGTGGACGACGTGGTCATGCTCTTCACGGTGTGCCACGTCGTTGTGCCGTGCGGACGTGATTGGACGGTGACGGTCTGGTTCGGGTAGCCCGCGTTCCCGAGCAGAAGTGTCAGATTGAAGGTGCCCTTGGATCCCTGGATCAGGGTGCGCGGCCATGAGGTGATGACGGTGCGCGTTCCGCGCGGGTCGCGAACGGCCAGCGTGCCCGTCAGCAGGGTGGCCGGTCCGCTTGTCGGTTGGGCGGTCAGGTTCCACAGCAGGAGGCCCGGCGTCGCGGGTGGTTCGTCTTGGGTGCGGTAGTCGCTGCCGTCGTAGGTGGCACTGATGCTTCCCGACAGGTACGGCGGATAGCCGCTGGCCTGGACGCCGCTGTCGATGTCGCCGATCGCTGGGATACGCAAGATCATCGTCACGGGTTGGGTGAGGTCGGCATCGTGGTGCCAGAACGTGAGCAGGCTGTTGCTCGTGTATTGGCGAGGCACGACGCCGGTGTCACCCCATTCGGCGAGGACTTGCGGCGGGACGTCGGAGTTGTCAAAGGGCAGCGGCGCAAGGTGCACGGTGTAGGAGGCATCTGCCCAGGTGATGTACCGCTCGTCGACGTCGAAGCTCACAGGGGCCGTGCCGACGTTGTAGGTCGTGAGGGTGTCGAGATCGGTGACCGACAGCACGTGCGTGGCCGGGTTGACGACGGCCAGCGCTCCGGTACCGAGGCGAGCGTTGGTCATGTCGCCGTCTGGGAGCACGATGTCGTCGCCCTGCGAGATGCGGTGCACTCGGTTCTCGCCGCACAGGCTCCAGAAGACGGTGTCGCCGGCAACCCGGATCGTCGTGTCCGCCAGCGCTTGACCCGCGACACACGCTGCGGTGCCCGCACCTCTGATCGTCGTGGTCACGCCGGTCGCCAGATCGCGCGTCTGGATGGCGCCATCCGCGTTGAGCCAGGCGACGCGGGCGCCGAAGAGGGACGCGATGAGCGGGTAGTTCGCCGGAGTTGAGCTGCCAAGGGTGTAGAGCTGCGAGAGTCCGCTGCCCGGCCGGTGGACGAGCAATCGCATGCCCGAGAGCTCAATCGTGTCCATGCCCGTGCTGATCGGCACGGTGAGGTTGGGTCCGGGCGCGATGCTGCTGGAGGGCAGCGTGGTGCTGACGGTGACGCTTGTGTCCGCGGCATTGCCGAGAGCCGTGAACCTCCCGGACATCGCCATCAGCCGCCGCCCGCCAGCTGCAGTCACGTAGGGCGGCAGGTTCTGGGCGGTGAGATCGCCTTGGCTGGTCGACGTGAAGTTGGAGACGGTTCCACCGAAGTTGCTGTTGTCGTGGCGCACCACGGCTCCGGCATTGAGACGGACGTCGAGGAGTTCGGCGCTGCGCAGGCCCAGCGAGGACATGCCCGTACTCGCGGCCTGACTGGAGTTGAAGTAGGCAAGCGCGCCTTCCCCGACAAAGTCACGTGAGGCGCCGAATGCTGCGGATGAGGCTGGCATGACGAGGTTCGGGTTGGTGATCGCGCCGTGATCGATCGGGTCGATGGTCGGGTCGAGTACGGCCGTCAGCAGATCGCCGCCAGCGACCCAGGCGGTGGCGTCGTCGAGTACCGCCAAGGCGGTGACCGCTCCGGTGACACGCCGTGCCTCGTCGCCCGCCGTGCGCGGTACCCGGACGACTGCGGCAGCGTCGGACCAGGCGAAGGAGCCTTGGCTGAGGGCTACGAGCGGGGTCGAGGTGGTGAGCGGAGTCGTGTTGACCTGAGAGACGGTGCCGTCTGCCAGAGTGATGGCCTCGATCAACGGCACCGATGAGCCGTCCGGAGTGAAAGCCAGCAGGGCGGTGCTCGCATCTGCCGTGACCGCACCGATGGTGCCGGCGGGCAGAACGGCCACGGTCCGGTCACCCGCCGCCGTCCGCATCGTCAGGACCGAGCCTGCTTGGGAGGCGGTGGCGAGCAGTACTGCGTGGTCGCCAGCACCGGTCAGGTAGCGCTCGCCCGCAACAATCGGCAACGTGACCGTGGCACTCGCGTCGCCCACGGAGACCTCAGTTGGTGTCGACCCGCCGCCCGGCGCCTCCGGTACATACCAAACGTCGCCGACCACCGACAGCCCAGGCGTCGCGTCGGTCGCGTCAAGCTGCCGATAGAAACTTGGTGCGCTGACCGTCAATTGGGAGAACCCAGGCGCGTACCTCGTCAGGAACACGTGCGTCGACGCGTCACCGGCCGCATCGACCAGCTGGGCCGGCGCATTTTGCGGCACTGCGTAGAGGTCGAGCTGGTGCGGCAGCCTCGGAACGTCCGCAGAGGCCGGCGCAGCTGAAACCCACACAACCCCCACCGAGAAGAGCACCAGCGCAGACAAGGCAGAGCAACGAGCAGTGCGCACTAAGGAGTTCCTTCGCTAGTCAGACGGACAGCTCCCAGAGCCTAGAGCGTCAAATGCAGACGTTCGTGTGCATATTGGACGATCTCCTGCGGCGTCGGCTCGAGCCGCGAGCCTCCGACGCATTCAGCCTTTCGCTACCTTGCCGGTCGTGGAGCTGGAGGAGCTAGTCGTCGCGGACGCTGCCGCACTGCGGGCCTGGTTGCTCGAGCACCACGAGACGTCCCCCGGCGTCTGGCTCGCGCTGACGAAGAAGGGCGGCATCGTCACGACGCTGACCTGGCAGCAGGCAGTCGACGAGGCCCTCTGCGTCGGCTGGATCGACGGCCAGACCCGCAAGCGTGACGATGAGACCTCATCGATCCGCTTCACGCCGCGTCGCGCGCGCAGCACGTGGTCGCAGCGCAACGTCGAGCACGTGGCCCGACTGGAGGCCGAAGGCCGCATGCTCCCGGCCGGCCGGGCCGCCGTGGAAGCTGCGAAAGCCGACGGACGCTGGCAGGCCGCCTATCCCGCGCAGTCCGAGTCCGCCCTGCCGGACGACCTGGCCGCCGCGATCGCCGCCAACCCGGCAGCGCAGGCGATGTTCGAGGTGCTCACCAAGGCGAACCGCTTCGCCCTCATCTACCGGCTCGGAGCGGTGAAACGCGCCGAGACGCGGGAGCGCAAGATCGGCGAATTCGTCGCCATGCTCGCCCGCCACGAGACGATCCACCCCCAGAAGGCACGCCCCGCCGGCTCCGCGTGAGGCTCGAAGGGACGCCGCGACGTCAACCAGGCCCCCCGGTTTAAGCGCGTCCGGTGAACCGGGAAGGAGTGAGGCCTCCCATGTCGAATGCCTGGGCCTCACCCATCTCGTGGAGGAACCCAGTGCGCCGTCTCGTCCTGCTCACCGCCGTCGTCGCCGGGGTCGGTTTCGCCGCGCCGGCCTTCGCCTCCCAGCCGGTCCCGGTGGGGGTTTACCAGAAGCCGGACGGCTCGGTCTGCGTAGCGGTCAGCCTGCAGGTGCCGTTCTGCACCCCGCCGCTTTCGTTCGTGCAGGGCCCGACGGTCCCCCAGGTCCCGCCGGTGCCCGTCACCGTCGACCACCGGCCCGACGGTTCGATCTGCGTGACGTTCAGCGAGCAGCTTCCACAGTGCACCCCGCCTACCGATTGATCGAGCAGCTGTCGAGGTTGTTGCCTCGACAGGGCAGGAGATCCGCCGAGTGCGGCGAACCCGATACCCGATAGCCCAGCTCGCAGGCCCCAGACCCAGCGACAACGAGCACGTGGAGAACCCAGTGCGTCCCAGCCCTCGTCTTGCCCTGCTCACCTGCGCCGTAGCGCTCGTCTCGTCAGCCGGGGTAGGCCTGACCGCCAGCTCCGCGCACGCCGCTGGTGCCATCTTCGGCAACGGCGCCCCCGGGTTCGTGGTCTCTGCCGCGAACATCCCGGTACCGCTGACGCCCGTCCTGCAAGGCACTGCGGACTTCGCAGGTGAGCCGTCGATCGGGATCAACTGGAACACCGGGGCAGGCCTGTTCATGGCGGGCACCGACACGTTGAAGGTCACGTACGACGCGCCCACCTCGCACGTGACCTGGAGCGACGCCAGCCCGTTCTTCGGCTCGTCACAGAACCTGGACCCGATCCTGGCCACGGACCCCACCACCGGGACGACCATGGCCGGTGGCGACACCGGTGCGTGCAGCGCGATGTTCCGCTCGACCGACGACGGGTCGAACTGGCTGCCCACCGTTCCTTGTACGGGAACCTACGACCACCCGACCGTCGGTTGGGCTCCGAGCGCGCTGACGCCTGGTGGTCATGTCTGGTACTACTGCCAGCAGGGTCCGGACGAACACAACTGCACCGCCAGCAGCGACGGTGGCCTCACCTGGCTGCCCGGGACCACGACCGGTCTGCTGACCTGCATCGGGCTGCACGGGCACATCAAGGGCGGCGCGGACGGGTACGCGTACCTGCCGGGCAAGAGTTGCTTCGACGCCAACAGTGCCCTCGTGGTCGGCGGCGAGTACACCCACGACGACGGGGCGACCTGGACGGAGTACACCATTCCGGGCGCAACCGAGACGGCCTTCGACCCGGCCGTCGCCGTCTCACCGAGCGGCACGCTCTACCAGGCCTGGGAGGACGGCGCGAGCTCGCACCCGCTGATCGCTTCCTCCCCGGACCACGGCGCAAACTGGAGCGCACCGATCGACCTGGCGTCGAGCGTCAGCCCGCCGCTGGTCGCCTCGACCTTCCCGAGCCTGGTCGCCGGCGACAGCGGCCGACTCGCCTACAGCTTCCTGGGCAGCTCGGTCGGGACCGGCAACCCGAACACCACCGGCTTCCACGGCGTCTGGTACCTCTACACCTCCTACAGCTACGACAATGGCAAGACCTGGACCACCGTCAAGGACACCCCGACCCCGGTGCAGTACGGCGAGATCGACTCTGGAGGCACCACCACCAGCGGCCAGCGCAACCTGCTCGACTTCATCGACTCCGCCGTGACCAAGGACGGCCGGGTCGTGGTGGCCTTCGCCGACGGCTGCCTGGCCGACTGCGAGGCGGCCGGTACCAGCGGGAAGCCGACCGCCCAGGCCGACGCTGAAGCGTTGTCCACCCACGCGTGGGCGACCGTGGCCTACCAGAACGCCGGCCAGGGCCTGTTCGCCGCCAACGACGTGGTCCTGCCGCCGAGCGCACCAGCGCTCACGACCACGAACGGTGCCAGCGGCGTCAGCCTGACCTGGACCCCCCCTGCCAGCGACGGGGGCGGTCCCATCACCTCCTACCACGTCTACCGCAGCTCCGGCGGCGGCGGCGCGACCCTGCTGGCCGCGCCGACCGGCCTGGCCTGGCTCGACACCACCGCGGTGCGCGGGACCACGTACACCTACACCGTGACGGCCATCAACAGCGCCGGCGAAGGGACCGCGTCGAACGCCGCCACCGGCCTGTCGTACACCGTCCCCGGAGCCCCGGCGCTGACCGTCACCGCGTCCGGCAGTAACGCAGCGCTGTCCTGGACCGTCGCCGACAACGGCGGCGCCCCGATCACCGGTTATCAGGTCCTGCGCGGCACCTCCGCCGGCGCCGAGACTGCCCTGGCGTCGACTAGCTCAGGGTCCTACACCGACTCCGGCCTGACCGTCGGCCAGACCTACTTCTATGAGGTCGTCGCCACGAACGCCGCCGGCACCGGGACGCCCTCGCCCGAGGTGTCGTT